>DASZXE010001186.1:0-1549 GCA_035546475.1 Kofleriaceae bacterium | reverse complement strand
GACCGGCTCGCGCGCCTCGACCTCGCCCGCATCGTCGTCGGCGCGCGCGGCGACCGGACGCTGGTCGTCGACGCCGCCGCCGAGCTGCGCCGCCGCTGACCCGCTGCCCGGCGCGATCGCCGAGGACGGCGCGCCGGCGCGCCGAGGCGCTATGCTGGGCGCCATGCGCACGCTCCTCGCGGCCCTCGCGTTGACGATCGCGGGCGGGTGCGGCGGTGACGACGGCGGCCCCACCGGCCCGCTCGATCCCGACCAGGCGCCGGTGGTCGCCGTCGATCGCTTCAGCGACGCGGCCGCCACGCTGTTCCGCCGCAGCGCCGATCCGTCGCTGCCGGCCGCCAACGCGCCGATCGATCTCGACCTGCCGCCGTTCGCGGTGCACGCGCTCGGCCCCGCCGGCGAGGCGGTCGTCTACTACAGCCTCGACGTGCGGCCGCGCGCGCTGGTCCCGGTCTACGAGCTGCACCGCGCCGGCGAGGCGATGCCGGTGCCCGGCCAGCTCAACATCTTCGACTACGCGCCCGGCGACCACGGCTACAACGACCTCTGGCGCGTCATCCAGGTCGAGGTGCCGGCCGGCTACGTCGCCAACACCGTCACCGACACCGCCGAGATCAACGCGGCCCACTACCCGCTGACGCCGACGACGAAGATTGTCAACTGCCCCATGGTGCCGGCCGGCTCGACGGCGCAGGCGCGGCTCGGCACCGAGGGGACCGCGCTCCGCCGCGGCTGGTACCACGACCAGGTCGTCTACTACTTCACGTTCGAGGAGGCGCCGCTGGCCGCCGGCGCGGACGGCGCGCCGACGTCGTCGATGTACGTCGCCTACGCGGTCGACCCCGGCCAGCCCGGCGGCGGCCCGCCGTCCGGTTTCCGGACAGAGGCCGGCGGCACCCGGACCCACAACGTCGTCGCCGCCTATCCGGACGACCCGGCCTACGCGCCGCTGCGCGAGGTCCACGTCTACGACAACACCGCGTTCGACAGCGTGCACGACCTCCCGACGGCGATGGCCGCGCCGGCCATCACGACCGACCCGATGCTCGTCAACACGCCGCTCGTGCAGCTCGCCCGCTAGGAGCTGTAGCGCGCTGGCCGAAAACGGCCTGCGCGCCCTCGATCCTCACAGGCCATGCCTCGATGGGCCTGCAGGAAACGAAGCCGCGGGGCGTTCGATCGAGGTGCAAGGCGGGCTCCGATCCATGCCCTACAGGCTCCTGGTCAAGGCGTCGTGCGGGCGGCGCGGGCGAGCGCGTAGAGCGCGTCGGGCGTGTTGCGGGACGGATCGTCGAGGACCGCCTCGAGGAGGAGCTGCTGCAGGCGGCCGATCTCGCGGCCCGGCGGCAGGCCGAGCTCGCGCATCAGGCCGGCGCCGGTGACGGCGACGTCGCCGATCGCGAGCGCGTCGCCGCGGGCGAGGATCGCCCGCGCCTGCGACGCCGCCACCCCGCCGTGGTCCACGCCGTGCGCCGGCGCGGTCGCCGCCCGCGCCTCCCACAACCACGCCGCGTCGTCGCCGCGCGCGCGGCCGATCGCCGCGAGCAGC
>DASZXE010001185.1:0-16096 GCA_035546475.1 Kofleriaceae bacterium | reverse complement strand
GGGCGAGGCCGCCCCGAGCGGCGGTGGCGTCGGCCGCGCCGCGGCCGCGCCGCGCCGCGACCAGGAGGAGCAGGAGGGCGGCTGCTGCGACGACGCGCCTGCCAAGCCGGCGCCCGAGCGGCTCGGCCTCGGCACCGAGTTCGGCGAGTCGCGCTACTCGGCGGCGAACTACACGAAGTTCGTGCGCGCGAGCGAGCGACCGGTCGCGATCGCGGAGCTCCGCTACAACGACACCGCCGGCCTGCGCGCGCTCGGCATCATCGTCGACCCGACGCCCGACGCCGACGAGATCTACACCCGCGAGTCCGCCGACCCGTTCCCCGGCGACCGCGGCTTCGCCCGCCCGCCCGCCGGCATCCGCTGATCCCCGTCCCCCGTCGCCTTCGCGCTCCACGCCCCGCCCACCGCGGGGCGTTCCGCATTTCCGGCCCCGCCGCTCGGCTTCGTCTAGCGAAGGCGCGCCACGTCGATGGCGCGCCGGGTCGCGGATGCCACCGCCTCACGGTCTGCTTCGGTCTCGTCGTCGTCGCGCCAGCCGAACGCCTCGCTCGCGTAGGCGAGCACGCCACGGTGCCACGCATCGGTGAAGTCACGCTCGAGGCGGTCGAGGATCTGGTCGACGAGGGACGGATCTCGCGCGGCCGTCCGTCGCAGCTCTGCGCCCCTGCGGTCCGGATGGATGTGGCGGACGAGGAGCGCGACGTCGTGGGCGTCCTTGCGGCGCTCCTCTCGATCGATCCACGCCTGCAGCTTCATGGCGAGCATCGGCGCGAGGCCGGCCACCCGCAACGCGTGGGGCGCACCCTCGGGCTGGTCGACCAGGACGTCGACGGGCTCGTCGAGCGCGAGCTCGTAGCCGCGGTAGAACGTCGGCGCGTCGGACTCGACCCACGTTCGCGCGATCGCCACCGCATCGGGATCGCCGCGCTCCACGCCATCGGGGACGGGCAAGAGATCGAGCAGCAGGCCCGATGGATGGCTCCAGCGGAACTGGTTGTCGCGACCGCGTCGGTAGCCGAGCTGACCGAGCAGCACGTCGAGCAGCCCGACCTGCTGGTGGCCGGCCGCGCCAGCGGCGATCTCCACCGCGAGGTCGCAGTCGCGGGTGCGCCTCATCCGTATGTCCTCGGGAAAGACGGCCGGCTCGAGGGCCTCGATCAGGAGCGGCGGCACCAGGCCACCGACCAGCACGACGCGGAGCTCGAGCGCGCGAAGGCGGTCGATCAGCTCGAACAGCGCCGCCTGGCGAGCGGCCGGCATCGGGAGGTTCATTCGTTGCCCTCGAGTCGGCAGCGGACGCGGTCGCCGACGTCGCGTTCGCGCTGGCTCTCCGACGCCAGGAGATCGATCACCGCCTGCCACGGCGACACCCTCGCCGGCGTTCCCGGCCGCAGACGGTGGAGGAGCGCCGGGTCGCCCGCCTCGATCAGCACCAGGCGCGGGTGACGGGCGTCGCGGTAGGCGTCGACCTCCACCGCTCGAGGCGGAAGATCGCCGACGGCCGCATAGGCCTGGACGGGCACGTCCACGAGGAGGTCTCCGCCGAGGTCCTCGACCGCGCTCGCGCCCGTGAGCGCCATGACCCGGCCGAGCTCGGCGAGCGCGGCGGCGACGCGGCGCGGGAGGTCGGCTGGATCGCGATCGGTGGCGAGCGGCACGATGGTCGCCGGCCTGCGCGCGCGCTCGGCCTTGACGCTGGTCACCAGGTCGTCGAGCAGGCGGTCTCGGCGGCGAATCACGAGCGGGCCGCGCGGCGTGGCGCGATGGAGGTAGCCGCGTCGCTGGCACTCGCCGATCAGGCGCAGCACCGGCGTCTTCGTGCGGTGGAGCACCTCGATCAGCTCCGCGGGTGTGACCTGCGTGCCCTCGCCGCGGTGAAGCAACTCGAGACACAGCGCATAGCCGGTCCCGCGAAACAGGACGACACCGGGAGGGCGTCCGCGCCCGCGCACGGGGGAGGTCCATCCTGGGCTCAAGGACGCGATCAGGCCGCGGAGCGCGGGCGACGCCGCCGCCAGGACCCCGAGATCGATGGCCCGGGCGAGCGCGCGACCTTCGACGGCGGCGCTGTACCTCCGGTCGCTGCCAGGGACTTCCCGCGCCAGCAGCCAGTCGCGGGCCCGGTCGGGCGCAGGGACCTCGCCAGTGCCGAGCACGGCTTGGTTGGCACCGTGGTCACGGGTCAACCACGCCTCGATCGACGGTTCGATGGCGAGCGCGCGGACGTCGCCGCCGCCACCGTCGAGGTCGATCAGCTCCGTGAAGGTCTCGCGCAGGGTGGCGAGCCGGGCGGCGCGCTGCGTGTCGCTGCGAGGTGGGCCGAGGACCGTCGCCTCGATCCCGGCGCGCGCGAGCAAGGTGGCGACGATCTCGCCGCGGATGCGATCGCCGGTGAGCAGGGCTACCGTCATACGCTGCCGGCGAAGTAGCCGTCCTGGATCAGGTCGCCGAGATCACCGCTCTCGAGGAGCCTGCGCAGGCGGGGCTCGCGATCGACCGCGACGATCGAGCTGCCACGGCCGTCACGACGGACGAGGCGTACCTCCGCGGGCTGGAAGCAGCGGAGCACGCGCGCCGAGTGGGTGGTGACCACGATCCGGGTGCGATGACTGACGCTCCGCATGACGTCGATCAGCCGCGCGGCGAGGTCACCGTGCAGGTGCTGCTCGAGCTCGTCGACCGCGAGCAGCGGCGGCGGTTCGGGAGCCAGAAGCCAGGCAAGCAGCTCGACGACGCGCACGATGCCCGTCGAGGCCGCGCTGACGGGGACCCACACGCCGCTCGCGTCTTCGAGGGCCAGCATGGATGTCTTGTCAGCGAGGCTGACGTCGCGGAGGCCGGTCACCTGCCGTACGTGCTCGCGGAGGCGATCGAACGCCTGCGGATCGCGGAGGTAGGCTCGCCAGGGGTGCGCCACTTCGGCGGCGCTGGTCGTCAAATCTGCGCCGAACGCGGGCTGGGGCGTCGCCAGCTCGATACGCCAGCGGGCGACGCTCCCGCGCATGGCGATGAGCTGCCACTGCGCGGCGGGTTCGGTCGCCGTCGTCAACGCGAGCTGGTCGGCCCGCATCGTGTGCTCGACGAGCCTGCCGCTCGCGTCGGTCCAGCGACCGGTGCCACGGTCGAAGCTCGCCAGCTCGCCCACGCGATTGAGGGGCTGCACGCGTTGCAGCGTCTCCGACCGCGCGCGGTCGAGGGGACTCGCCACGAGCTGCCACTCGACGGTCTCGCCGGCGGGCGCGCCCGGCCGCTCGAGCTCCATCACGGCCGCCAGCACGAGCTCGTCCGCATCCGCGCGCACGCGGGCGCGATGGGCGGCGATCCCGCCGAGGCCTTCGAGCGCGATGGTGCGCAGGGTGTCGAGCGCGGCGAGCGCGGTCGTCTTGCCGGCACCGTTGGCACCGACCAGCACGGTCATCGGCCCGAGGTCGAGCGTGGTCGGTGCGCGGAACGGCCCCAGCCCCGACCAGCGCACCTGCTGCACCTCGGCCGTGATCGGCAGCACCGGCGCGCGCAGCGGCTCGCGTGGCGGAACTCTCAGCTTGCGGGCGATGAAGCGATCGTGGGGCGCCCAGAACAGCGCCTCCTGAGACACGAGGAGCGCGCCGGGCGACCCTGCGAGCTCGCCGAGCTCCGCGAGCCGCTCGAGGTGTGCCGCCTCCAGCCCCAGCTCGCCGGCGACGAGGTCGACCGAGACCTTCTGGCGCCCGGGCTCGTACGCGGCGTGCAGGTACGCGACCAGTCGCTCCAGATCGTCGAGGTCCTGCTGCACCACAGGCGAGGGGAGGAGCGTGATCGCGCCCGCGAGGGTCGGCGTCATCGTGTTCGCGCCGGCGAAGCGGACGAGCGCAGGAGTCTCCTGCGAGACGACAGTGTGCTCGATCCGCCTGGCTTCGTCGGGCGACGCGCCCGACCGGACCACGCTGAACAGGGCGCGTTCTCGATCGATGGGACGCCCTTCGCGCCACGCGTCGTAGATCTGCTGGAGCGACCGGCGCTCGGTCGGTCGCAACGTGACGATCCTCCATCTTTCGTAGTCCATCGAGGATTACATGGTCTTCAGGACCGATAGACCCTAGTCTATACGAGCAATTCGATCAACTATTTCTCTGGACCGAGACGAATATTGTAACCTCTACAGTCAAAGAACCAAAAAAATGGTCGCAAGAACACGCTGCCTCGAAGAGTTGGCCCAGAGCCGCTGCCGGCCGGAGCTTGCTCGAGCGTCAGGGCGTCGGCGTGGTGACCGGACCGGGCGCTGACGAGCCGCCGCCGCCGCCGCCGCCGGGCGTCGTGACGGGGCCGACGTCGGGGCAGTCGTCGAACGGGTTCTTCACGCCGGGGATGCAGTGGACGATGCGCTTCATCGTGCACACGGCGAACTCGGTCTGGCCGTTGAAGACCAGGTCGACGTGGCCGGCCTCGTAGCCGGGCAGCGTGCAGGTCACCCGCACCTTGCTGCCGCGCGGCTCCTCCAGGTGGGTCCCGTCCGGCCCGCGGTAGGTGTGGCCGATCATCAGGATGCCGCCGTTCGGGTGGGTCTCGATCTCGATCGACACCACGCCGCGCTGCTCGGGCGTCAGCCCCGGCGCGCCGCCGTCGACGGTGCGCACGACCAGGAGGTCGCCGGCGTCGCGCGGCACGGACGGCCGCGCGTCCGTCTCCTCGCGCACGATCCGGTGGCCGCCGTCGAGCGGCTCGCCGGCGTCGGCGACCGGCAGGATGATGATCGCCGCGCCGTCGATCGGCGGCCCCGGCGGCACCCGCAGGCCGCCGTCGACGTCCTGCTCGACGACGGTCAGCGCGTCGGCGTCGACGATCGGCGCCCGCTCGACGTGGCGGAGCAGCAGCGCGATGCCGGCGCCGGCCGCGCCGACCCCGAGCACCGCCGCCACCAGCAGCGGCCACTTCTTGCGCGGCGGCGGCGGCGGCGGCGGCTCGGTCAGCTCGAACGTCATCCGCGGCGGCGAGGTGACGAACGCCGGCTCGTTGAGCTGCCGCCGCGTCAGGTGCCCGCCCACCTCGCCGGTCGCGGTGTCGCCGGCCGCGCTCACCGGACCGACCGCGATCGGCGCGTCGTGATCGGCGGTGCGCGGCGGCGCCGAGTCGCGCGCGGGCCGGGTGTCGAACACCGGCGGCGGCGCGCCCGGCCGCCAGGTCGCCAGCTCCGACGGCGCCACCACGCCCGGCGGGTGCGCCTGCAGCGCCAGCGGCGACGGCGCCACCGCGTTCACGCTGCTCGACACCGGCTGGCTGAGCTCGACGCCCTTCGCGACCTCGCGCATCGCGGCGAGGAAGTCGTTCATCGTCGCGTACCGCTGCTCGCGCTTCTTGGCGAGCGCCTTCATCACCACCGCCTCGAGGTCCGGATCGAACGTCAGGTCGGGGCGCAGCTTGCTCGGCGGGATGATCGGGTCGAGCATCTGCATCGCCAGCGTCCGCACCATGCTCTCCGACTTGTGCGGGACCTTGCCGGTCAGCATCTCGTACAGGATCGTGCCGAGCGCGTAGACGTCGACGCGGGCGTCGGTGTCGCTGCGGCCGGCCGCCTGCTCGGGCGCCATGTACTCGGGCGTGCCGAAGACCGCGCCGGCGCGGGTCAGGCGCGGGCCCTCGACCTTGCCGTCCTGGTCGAGCGGCGTGACCTTCGCGATACCGAAGTCGACGATCTTGACGAAGTCGCGCCGCCCGTCGCGGTTGATGAGGAAGACGTTCTCCGGCTTGAGGTCGCGGTGGACGATCCCCTTGTCGTGCGCGGCGCCCAGCGCCTGCGCGATCTGCGCCGCGATCGGCAGCGCGCGCTCCGCCGGCAGCGGCGCCGACATCTTGATCGTCGCCGACAGCGTGGTGCCGTCGACGTACTCCATCACCTGGTAGGTCAGGCCGTCGGGCGTGGTGCCGAAGTCGGTGACGTCGACGATGCTCGGGTGGCCGATCTTCGACGCCGCGCGCGCCTCCTGCACGAACCGCTTGATCGTCGACGAGTCGCGCGCGACCTCGCGCTTGAGCACCTTGATGGCCAGCGGGCGCTCGATCACCATGTGGCGCGCGGCGAAGACCACGCCCATGCCGCCCTCGCCGATCTTGCGCTCGATCACGTAGCGGCCGTCGAGGACCTGGCCGATCAGCCGGTCGTAGCCCTGCGGCGCGTCGCCGGTCGTGTACTGGTGGAGGATCCCCTCCTCGTTGTCGACGGCGGAGACCGCGGTCGGCGGCGCCGACACCGTCTCCGGCGCCAGCGTCAGCCGCTGTCCGTCGTACGGACAGTAGCCGGCCTCGCCGTAGACCTGCTGGCAGCCGGGGCAGCGGAACTGGGGCACGGCGAGGAGGGGGCGGCGCGGTCGGCGGCCTAGCGGCCGGGCCGGACGTCGGGATAGAGCGCGGTGCGGAAGTAGGTGAAGACCTCGCCCTCGGCGCCGACCGCCAGCACGCGGTCGGTGCCGGTGCCGAACGGCGCCACCGCGACGCTCTTGCCGAAGTGCTCCTCGGTGGCGGGGTCGGCGGGGCCGAGCGTCAGCACCTGGCGGAACTTCTGCGCCTGGGTGTCGTCGTACTGGAAGACGTAGACCGCGCCGCCGTTGGTGGCGCCGCCGACGTCGGCCTTGGGCGCGCCGACGATGATCTCGGGGACGCCGTCGCCGTCGAGGTCGGCGACCACGACCGAGTCGCCGAAGTCGCTGCCCTGATCGCCGGCGTTGATCTCGGCGGTCTGGCCGCTGGCGAAGCGGACGAACACCTTGTTGAGGCTCGGCGCCGAGTAGACGACGTCGTCGAGGTCCGCGGTCGCGTCGTCGTCGGGGAAGCGGCCGAACGCGAGCTGGGCGCCGAGGTCGGTCGGCTCCTCCGCCGAGGTCAGCTCGCCGAGCGCGTTGCACGCGGCCGGCGCGGTGTACGGCGTCTGGACGTTCTCGGGCGCGACGATCTGGATGCGCGACGGCCCGTCGCGCCGCTCGGTGCCGGTCGCGATCAGGATCTCGGGGCCGTCGTGGGTCGCGTCGACGTCGCCGACGCCGACCTCGTACGACCAGTCGTCGCCGTGCGTGCAGCCGTCGATCGCGAACGTGCTCGCGCCGCCGTCGGCCAGCTCGTAGTCCTGGATGACGAGCAAGGTCGGGCCGCGCGCGACGACCAGCTCCTTCTCCGCGTTGCCGCCGGCCGGGTGGGTCGGCAGGTTCGCGAACGTGATCCCCTCGGCGAGGATGTTGGCGCGGCCCGGGTTGCCGACCTGCTGCGGCAGGATGATCGAGCGCAGCGGGCCGCTCGCCGACAGCGCCGAGCCGTCGTAGACCGCGATGCGGGTCGGGTCGGTGTTCTCGCCCTGCACGACGGTGAGCGCGATGCGGTTGGTGTCGGTGTCGGCGGCGAACGCCGGGTTCTCGGCGAACGTCGCGAACTGCAGCGGCTCGGTCGGGTCGATCGACGTCACCGGCTGGCGGGTGCCGTTCCCGTCGTAGACGAGCTGCGAGATGCTCGCCTCCGAGCGGCCGACCACGACGAGGTTGGTGCCCGCGGTGCGGGTCGGCGTGGCGAGCACGACCTCGCCGTACTCGCGCGACGCGGTGACGTCGGGCTTGGTGACGCGGTCGACCCAGGTCTGGTCGGCGAGGTCGTCGAACTGCGTCCAGTTGCAGCCGGCGGCGCCGGCGAGGGCGAGGCCGCAGCCGAGCGCGAGGACGATCGAGCCAGGGGTCGCGCCAGGGTTCGAGCGAGAGGTCACCATGACAGCTCCATCGCCAGGCCGGCGTGGTCGGGGCCGAGGTCGGGGACGAGCGCCAGCGAGCGCACGTCGATCGTCGCCGTCGACGACGGGCCCTTGTCGCGGAACGTGTAGTAGATCGCGGCGAGGCCGAGGATGCCGGCGACGCCGTAGGCCGCGTCGGCGCCGATCGCGTAGTACTTGCCGCGCTTGAAGCGCGGGTCGGCGGAGTCGGGCGGTGGGTCGCCGGCGTCGATCTCCGCCCGGAGGTCGTCGCGTAGCTGGTTGGCCTGGCGGCCGAGGTAGATGCCGCCGCCCGCGAACCCGGCGGCGAAGATGTAGGCGACGACCGCGTCGCCGCGCCCCGGCTTCTTGACGAGGTCGGCGCGCATCGAGATCTCGGTCTTGGCCTGGACGTCGATCGACGTGCGGTACGGCTTGTAGCCGGGGCGGCTCACGGTGACGCGGTGCTTGCCCTCGCGCACCGGCGTGCGGCACGGGCCGCGCTCGCAGGCGACCTTGCCGTCGACGTAGATGCGGCTCGACTCGATGCCGAAGCCGCGCACGTACAGGTAGCCGACCGGCGAGCCCTTGAGCTGCGCGTTGATCTCGGCCGCCTCGCCGGCGATGACGTCGACGTCCTGCTCGACCTCGTCGTAGCCGTCGGCGCTGATCCAGACCTTGTGCTTGCCGGGCTTGAAGTTGCCGGAGAACGGCGTCTTGCCGATCGCGCCGACGTTCTTGTCGTCGAGGTAGATGTTGGCGCCGGGGACGTTCGACTTGATCTCCATCCAGCCGAGGTAGTCCTCCTCGGACAGCACGACCTGCAGCACCGTCAGGTGGCTCGGGTCGGCGGGCAGCCGGCCCTCCTTGCTCTTGTAGCCGCGCTTCTCGATCAGGTAGCTGAACTCGCCCTCGAGCGAGCCGGACCAGGGCGTCTGCGCGAGCGGGCCGTTGTCCTTGCCGTTGATGTAGATGTTGGCGCCCTGCGGCTCGCTCTCGATGACGACGAGGCCGCGCACCTTGGCGTCGGCGATCTGCGGCGCGGGCGGCGGGGTCGGCGGCGCCGTCGTCACGTTCTCGCTGCCGCTGCCGCTGCCGCTGCCGTCACCCGAGCCGGAGCCGGAGCCGCTACCGGTCCCGGTGCCGTCGGGCGGCGTGGGCGGCGTCGGCGGCGGCGTGCGCAGCACCTTCGTCTCCTCCTCGAGCGTCGCGACCGTCTTCTCGACGTCGGCCTTGTCGGTCGCGTCGGGATCCTCGCTCAGGTACCGCTTGTAGAAGTCGATCGCCTTGTCGAAGTCGGCGGGGTCGGACGACTTCTTGCCCTTCATCTGGTAGGCGGCGCCGATGTTGTAGAGGAACAGCGGGCTCTGGCGCGCGTCGTAGGCCTTCTGGAAGTTGGCGATGGCGTCGTCGTAGTTGCCGGCGACGTAGGCGGCCTGCGCCTGGTCGAAGGCCGCCTTGGCGCGGGCCCACTCGGGGCTCTGCGCGCTCGCCCGCCGGGGTGCGACCACCACCGCGAGGGCGATCGAAAGGACAAGCAGTATGCGTAGTTTCATGGCGTCCCTTGCGCGCGAGAGTATCTCGCCCGCGGGCGCGGCGCCACGTGCGGGCATCACGGCCTCTCCCCCTGGCCGCGCCCGTACCGTGCCCGCGCCGTGCCCGTGCCGTGCGGTCAGAACGAGCCGGCGACCGACAGGCCGCCGAAGCCGGGCGCCGCCGCCGGGCCGATCGCGATGCTGCGGATGTCGACCGTCGCCGTCGACGGCGGCCCCTTGTCGCGGAACGTGTAGTAGATCGCCGTCAGCCCGACGAGGCCGCCGAGCGCCCAGCCGCCGTACGCGCCGTACTTCACGTACTTGCGGTTGTCGTACAGCGTGTCGCCCGGCTCGACGTGGTTGGCGTAGTAGTAGGCCGCGGTGCCGCCGCCGGCGAGCAGCACCGCGAAGATGTAGGCCGCCACCGCGTCGCCGCGGCCCGGCTTCTTCATCAGCGTCGGCCGCAGCGTGATCTCGGTGTGCGGCTGGAAGTCGAGCGTCGCCCGGTACGGCTTGTAGCCGGAGCGCGAGAGGACGACCTTGTGCTTGCCCTCGCGCAGCGGCTCGCGGCACGGCAGCCGGTCGCAGAGGCGCTGGCCGTCGGCGGCGACCCGGGTCGTGCCCTGGCCGTTGTCGCGGATGTTGAGGTAGCCGACCGGCGAGCCGTTGAGCTGGGCGTCGACCTCGCCCGCCTCGCCGGCGACGACGTCGATGTCCTGCTTGAACTCGTCGTAGCCGTCGGCGGTGATCCAGATCGTGTGCTTGCCCGGCTTGAAGTTGCCGCTGAACGGCGTCACGCCGATGGCGCCGACCGACTTGTCGTCGGCGAAGATCGAGGCGCCCGGCACGTTCGACTTGATCTCGACCCAGCCGAGGTAGTCCTCCTCGGCGAGGACGACCTGCAGCACGACGAGCCGGTTCGGATCGGGGACCAGCGTCGACTCCTTCGACTTGTGGCCGCGCTTCTCGATGATGACCTTGTGCTGGCCGTCGAGCGAGCCGGACCACGGCGACTGGGCGAAGACGCCCTTGCTCTTGTCGTCGAGGTAGATGTTGGCCCCCTGCGGCTCGGTCTCGATGACGACGAGGCTGCGCGGCTTGACCTCGACGGCGGCGGCGGCCGGCGGGGGCGGCGGCGGCGTGGCATCGGCGGGCGTGGCCTTGAGCCGCTCGATCTCGGCCTTGATGACGTCGAGCCGCTTGTCGATCTCGTCCTTGTCGGGGCTGTCGGGCGCGGCGTCGAGGTACTTCTGGTAGTACTGCTGCGCGAGCTCGTAGGCGGCGATGTCGTTGTTGTCGCGCGCCTTCAGGTGGTAGGTGGCGCCGATGTTGTAGAGGAGGTCGACGATCGGCTTGGCGTCGTACGCCTGCTTGAACGCGTCGGCGGCCTCGTCGTACTTCTTGGCGGCGAGCGCGGTGGTGGCGTCGTTGTAGAGCGACTGGGCGCGCTGGAGCGCGTCGTCGTCGGCGGCGGCCGGCAGGGCGGTCAGGGCCAGGGCGGCGACGACGCCGAGGAGCCGGAGCGACCAGGCGACGAGCTGGCGGGGCATGCGCGGAGCATACCTCCGCGGGCGCCGATCGCGCGGTCGGTCAGCGCGGCTTGTGACGGGCGTCGTGCAGCTCGCGGAAGCGGTAGATGCCGGTCGAGTGTCCGTCGGAGAAGCCGATGCCGACGCCGTAGTTGCCGACGAGGTGCATGGTCGCGACGGTGAGGTCGGCGGGGATGCTGTCGGGGTCGAGGATGCGCTCGCCGGTCAGCTCCGACTGGCAATACGCGCAGGTGCAGCGCTGGCGCAACGCCTGCGCGGTCCACACGTCCTCGCGGTCGTCGTCCCACACGAAGCGCACCTCGGCCTTGCCGAGCCCGACGATCTCCAGCGGCATGGGCATGGCCGCTTCTTAGCGCGGATCGCCGACCTGAGTTAGGGTGCGGCGGTGCCAGGCCGCCGCGCAGATCGACGAGAAGGGCGCGACGCGCCGCTGGCGAAGACGCGGCCGACGCGGCCGTGGAAGGGCGCGAAGCCGGCGCCGGCGGAGCGGAGGGCGGCGAAGCCGAGGCTCGAGCGCGGAGGCGGCGGCGCGGCGCGCGGAGGGAAGCAGCGGCGCGCGCTGTCGATGGCGCGGGCGCCGGGCGCGACCGGGTGGGGCGGCGAGCCGGAGCTCGGCCGCGCGCTGGTCGAGGCGCTGCTCGACGCCGGCCGCGACGACGTCGTCGCCGACAGCCTGACCCACCCGGCGCACACGTACCCGGCGCGGCTGCACCCGGCGACGGCGCGGCGGCTCGTCGAGATCGTCATGGACGGCACCGCCGCCGATGCGGTGCTGCTCGATCCGTTCTGCGGCTCGGGCACCGTGCTGGTCGAGGCGCGCGCGGCCGGCGTGCGATCGATCGGCGTCGACCTGAACCCGCTGGCGGTGCTGCTCGCCCGCGTGAAGACGTGGACGGTGCCGCTGACCCGGCGGCGGGCGGCGCGCGACCTCGCCCACCGGATCGCCGGCGACGTGCTGGCGATGGGCAAGGAGGCGCGGCGCGCCGGCGCGTCGCCGCAGCAGGTGCGGGCGCCGGCCGGGTTCGATCCGAACGCGCGCCAGCGGCGGATCGGGCCGTGGTTCTCGCCGCACGTGCGCCGCGAGCTCGAGGCGCTGGCCGGCGCGATCGACGAGGTCCGCGCCGACGACGCCGAGGTCGGCGACCTGTTCACCGCGGCCCTGTCGGCGATCCTCTACAAGGTCTCGCACCGGCAGAGCGACACCGATCCGACCTGGGTCGAGCGGTCGATCGCGCGCGGGGCGGCGGCGCGGCTGTTCGTCGACCGCGTCGACCTGATCCTCGCCGGCCTCGACGACATGGGCCGCCAGCGCGGACCGATGCCGGCGGTGCTCGAGGCGGACGCGCGCGCGCTGGCGACGCTCGAGCTGCCGCCGATCGCCGGCATCGTGACGTCGCCGCCGTACGCGGGCACCTACGACTACGCCGCGCACCACCGGCTGCGCTTCGACTTCCTCGGCATCCGCCACCGCGCGCTCGACGAGGGCGAGCTGGGGGCGCGCCGCCACTTCGCCGACGATCGCGACGGCGCCGCCGCCCGCTGGCAGGACGACCTCGCGGCCGCGGTCGGGGCGATGGCGTCGGTGATGGTGCCCGGCGCGCTCGCGGCGCTGGTGGTCGGCGACTCGCTGGCCGGCGGCCGCGCCCGCCACGCCGACGACGATCTGCGCTCGGTGCTCGACGATCGGCTCGCGGTCGTCGCCTGGGCCTGGCAGGAGCGGCCGGCGCTCGGCGCGGAGCGGCGGGTGTTCACCGAGCGGCCGAAGCGCGAGCACGTGGTCGTCCTCGCGCGTCGCTGACCGGCGCGGCTCGACCTCGGCGGCGACTTCGACGACGATACGGCTGCCGGCGCCCGCGCCGCGGAGGATCCGATGAGCACGCCAGACCTGAAGGGCAAGACGGCGCTGGTGACGGGCGCGTCGAGCGGCATCGGCGCCGCCTTCGCGCGGCGGCTCGCCGCCGCCGGCGCCAACCTCGTCATCGCGGCGCGCCGCAAGGCCGAGCTCGACGCGCTCGCCGAGGAGCTGCGCAAGCAGCACGGCGTGGAGGTCGAGGTGATCGCGATCGACCTCGGCACCGCCGACGCGCCCGGCGAGCTGTTCATGAAGACCGAGGGCGCCGGCAAGACGATCGACGTCCTCGTCAACAACGCGGGCTTCGGCGAGCACAGGTACTTCGTCGACCAGCAGTGGCACCGGGTCGCGCAGCAGCTCCAGCTCAACATCGTGACCTTGACCGAGCTGTCGCACCGGTTCGGCCAGGCGATGGCGCACCGCGGGCGCGGCCACATCCTCAACGTGGCGTCGATCGGCGCCTACACGCCGACCCCGACCTACGCCACCTACTCGGCCGGCAAGGCGTACGTGCGCGACTTCTCCGAGGCGATCGCGTTCGAGCTGGCGCCGCGCGGCGTGCGCGTGTGCAGCGTCTGCCCGGGCGGCACCGAGACGGAGTTCCACAAGGTCTCGGGCCAGGCGCTGCCCGGCTGGATGAAGACGTTCGCGTTCATGAGCGCCGACCGCTGCGCGGCGATCGGGCTCTCGGCGCTGTTCGGCTGGCGGCGCAACATCGTGACCGGCGTCAGCAACAAGATCGGCATGTGGATGCTGCGGTTCATCCCGCGCCGCATGATCGTCTGGATCGCGGCGCGGTCGATGGGCAAGCCGAAGCTGCCGGCGGCGACCTGACCGCGGCCGGCGTGCTACAAGCGGCACCCATGTCGATCGCTGCGGAGGCGCGCCCGTGAAGATCCTCGTCGTCGGTGGCCGCGGGTTCATCGGCTCGGCGCTGACCGCGCGGCTGCGCGAGCTCGGCCACGACGCGGTCGCGACCGGCCGCGCGGACACCAGCACCGTCGTGGCGGAGGCGGCGCCGGCGGGCGGCTTCGACGCGCTCGTGTGGGCGGCCGGCGGCCGGCCGGTCTCCGCCGAGCAGTGCGTCGCCGATCACGCCCACGCGGCGGTGCGGACGGCGCGCTCGCTGCCGGGCCTGAAGCGGGTCGTCTACCTGTCGTCGGCGGAGGTCTACGGCCTGCAGGACGTGCCGTTCAAGGAGGACATGGCGCTGCTCGGCGCGTCGCCGCTCGGCCAGGCGAAGATCGCCGGCGAGCACGGGATCGTCGGCGCGGCACCGCAGGCGAAGGTGACGATCCTGCGGCCGTGCTGGGTCTACGGGCCCGGCCTGGCGCCGAGCACGTTCCTGCCGACGCTCATCCACTCGCTGGCGGCGCGGCGCCGCTACCCGATGACGCCCGGCATGCAGACGCGCGACATGATCTACGTCGACGACATGGTGCGCGCGATCGTGCGCTCGCTCGACGACGACGCGCCGGCCGGCACCTTCAACATTGGCGCCGGCCGCGAGACGTCGATCCTCGACATGGCGCTGCTCATCGCCGAGCGCGTGCGCGACACCGCGTCGCTGCTGATCGACGTCGGCGCGCGCCCCTACCGCGAGGGCGAGGCCTTCCGCGTCGCCATCGACGTCTCGCGCGCCCGCGACGTCCTCGGCTTCACCGCCTCGATCCCGCTCGAGGACGGCCTGACCATGATGGTCGACGCCCTCGTCCCCGACCGCGCCTAGGCTGACGCGCTCGACGCCAGCACGGCCCGTACCATCTGGCAACGGCGACGCCACCCCGACGGGCTACCGGATGGCCGCGGTCAGGCGCCGGGGAGGTGGGCGGCGAGGTCGGCCCAGGTGGGCCAGTCGGCGCCGCGCTTGCCGAGGTAGCGCCAGGTGACGCGGCCGGTGCGGTCGACGACGAAGGTGCCCGGCTGCGGATCGTCGGCCGCGCCCTTCAGGTGCCACGAGGCCGGGACCGCCAGCGACGGATCGGTCAGGAGCGTCAGGCCCGGCAGCGTCTGCTGCAGCTTCGCGGTCTCGACGACCTCGTCGGCGGCGATCGCGACCACGCCGATCTTGCGGCTGGCGAGGTCGGCGGAGTGCTTGGCCAGCTCACCGAGCCAGCGGACGCAGCTCCCTCAAAAGTAGCCGCGGTAGAAGACGACGACCGTCTCGTCGTTCGCCGCCCACCGGTCGGCGAGCGCCACCTGCGTGCCGTCGGGCGCCTGCAGCGTGCCGCCCGGCGCGACGGTGCCGACCGCCGGCGGATCGCTCGCCCGCGCGGCCGCCGCGGTGGCGCCGGTGGCCGCCTGGTGCGGGCCGCGGTCACACGCGCCGGCAGCGAGCGCGAGGCACAGGATGGCCAGCCACGGGGTAGCCCTCATGCGCGGAGTGTAGCGGATGCGCGTCGCGATGCCGTCCGCTGATCGGGCACGGGCACGGGCACGGGCACGGGATGGGCGGTAGATCACTGGATGCACCCGGAGCTGTTGAAGGCGGATCTCGCGCGGCTGGCGGCGGCGCTCGCGCGGGCGACACGCGAGCTGTCGGGGGAGCGGGTGGCGGCGCTCGTCGAGCGGCTCCGCGACGACGCGGTGGCGCTGCGGGCCGGCACGCTCGCCGGCGGGCGCGCGCGGCTGGCCGGCGAGGTCGCGGCGCTCGACCTCGGCGACGTCGAGGAGGTCGTCCGCACGTTCACGCACTGGTGCCACCTGATGAACACCGCCGAGGAGCAGCAGCGCATCCGCGTGCTGCGCGGCCGCGACGAGGCGAACGACGGCGTGGCGGCGGCGGTCGGCGCGCTGCGCGACGCCGGCATGACCGCCGACGACGTCGCCGCGCTGTTCGACCGCGCGCTCGTGATGCCGGTGCTCACCGCCCACCCGAGCGAGCCGCGCCGCCGCTCGATCATCGATCACCTCGGCCTGGTCGGCGCGCTGCTCGACCGGCTCGAGCGCCCGCTCGGCGGGCCGGCCCGCCGTGACGCCGAGGCGGAGCTGTCGGCGGAGGTGCTCGCGCTGCTCGGCACCGACGAGGCGCGCGCCCGCAAGCCGACGCCGTTCGACGAGATCGAGGCGACGATCGAGGTCTTCCGCCACACGCTGTTCGAGGTCACGCCCGGCGTCTACGCCGATCTCGAGGACGCGCTCGACGAGGCGTGGCCCGGGCGCGGCTGGCGGCTGCCGGCCTTCTTCCGCTGGGGGAGCTGGGTCGGCGGCGACCGCGACGGCAACCCGAACGTGACGGCGTCGGTCACCCGCGCCGCGTTCGAGCGCCACCGCACCGCCGTGCTCACCCGCTACCTGCACGACGTCGAGGCGCTCGGCCGCGCGCTGTCGATGGCCGCCCACCGCGGCAGCGACGCGGCGGCCGCCGCCGAGCGGGAGCAGAGCCGCGAGCGCGATCGCGCGCGGCTGCCGGAGGGCGCGGCGCGCGCCCGCCCGCGCGCCCTGCCCGAGCCGTGGCGCG
>DASZXE010001184.1:0-3309 GCA_035546475.1 Kofleriaceae bacterium | reverse complement strand
GTTCGTGCGCGCGGCCGCCGCGGACCCGCCGGGCCAGCGCAAGACGCTGTACGAGGGCTCGCCGTCGTGGCGCGCCTTCTTCCGTCACTACCTGGTCGGCAGCCTGGCGACGCTGTTCGTCCTCATCGTCTCGTGGAAGGTGCTCGCGAACCTCGGCACGCCCGCCGGCAGCCGGGTGCTCGTGTTCCTCATCGAGGCGACCCTCGCGGCGCTCTACTTCTTCGGGCTGTACCTCTACCGGCGCGGGTCGCGCGTGCGGGTGACGACCAGCAACATCGAGAACGAGCGCGGCATCATGTCGAAGAAGATCGACGTGCTCGAGCTGTGGCGGTGCCGCGACATCCGCTACCGGCAGAACTTCATGGACCGCATCCTCGGCATCGCGCACATCGACGTCTACACGTCGGACGTCACGACGCCGCACCTGGTGCTGCTCGGGCTACCCGCGTCGCGCCAGCTCTTCGAGCAGATCCGCGACAACATCGAGCTGCAGCGGCAGGCGCGCAACGTCTACGGCGTCGTGAGCTGAGCGCGGCGCGCGACTGCGGGGCGGAAGTCGGGCGCCGGGGAAGTCGCGAACGGCGTCGGGGGCGCCGTCGCTCAACCGCTGCTGCAACCTGGACGGCGACGGCGGCCGCGTCCGTCGCGGCGGCGCTCGGGCGTCGCCGCCGGCGAGGTCAGTGGACCTTCTTCTTCAGCGACTTGATCTCGGCCTTGGCCTTGCCGAGGTCGCCGTCGTCCTTCGGCGCGAGATCGAGGTACTTCTGGAAGGCGTCGACCGACAGCTTGTACTTCTTCTCCGCCTCGTAGACCCAGCCGAGGTTGTAGTAGAGGTACGGGTTCTTGTCGTCGGTCTTGAGGGCGTCGGTGATGAACACCTCGGCCTCGTCGTACTTGCCGGCCTCGTAGAGGGTCAGCGCCAGCTTCGACGACGCCTTGGGGTGCGGCGGCTTGAACTCGAGCGCCTTCTTGTAGGCGGCCGTCGCCTCGTCGGGCTGCTTGTTGATGCGCAGCATCTCGCCGTACACGTACCAGTAGCGGCTGTTGTCGGTGACCAGCTCGGTCGCGCGCTGCGCGCTCGCCTCGGCCTCCTTGTCGTCGCCGAGCAGGTTCTGCGACACCGCGAGCTGGAACCACGCCTCGGCGTCGTTCGGGTCGGCCTTGGTCGCCTGCAGGAGCCACTTCACCGACTCCTGCACCTCGAACTGGTCGCGCGACAGCACGCCCAGCAGCCGGAGCGCGCGCGGGTTGGTCGGGTCCTTCTCGACGGCGGCCCGCAGCTTGAGCGCGGCCTCGTCGGTCTGCTTGGCGGCCTGGAGGCCGCTGCCGAGCGAGGTGAGGAAGTTCGCGTTGTCGGGATCGAGGTCGACCGCCTTGCGCAGGTCGTCGATACCGCTGTCGATCTTGTTGTCGAGGACGCGCGCGCGGCCGCGCTGCTCGTAGCCGGCGGCGTTGTTCTCGTCGATCGACAGCAGGTTGTTGTCGACCTCCTCGGCCTCGGCGAACTTGCCGGCGGCGATCAGCGCCTCGGCGTAGTTGAGCTGGCCGCGCGCGTCGGCCGGCTTGGCGTCGTAGTAGCTCTTCGCGATCTCGACCGCCTCGTCGGGCTGGCGCTTGCCGAGGAGGAACTTGGTGTGCTCCTCGATGATCGCGACGTCCTGCTTCATGCCCTCGGCCTGCTTGTACTTGGCGTTGGCCTTGTCGACGTCGCCGGCGCTGGCGGCGGCGCGCGCCTCGGCGAGCACGTCGTCGGCCGTCGGCTGCTTGACCTTGGTGCCGTGCTCGGGCGTGGTCTTGTGCTTCGCGCCGCCGCCGCCCCCGCCGCAGGCGACCAGCGCCGCCGGCGCCGCGATGCCCACGGCCACCGGCAGGGCCACGGGCAGCACCGAGGGCAGCGAGCAGAAGGCGACCAGGCCGGCGCGGCGTAGGCGTGCGAGCATGTGCTGAACCTAACCAATCGGGCCCGTCCGCGCAAAACGCCCGGGCCAGGAGTTGCGGGCGGTGCGTCGATCGGGCGGCGCGGCGCGGCGTCGCGTGCGTCAGTGCTGGGGCGCGGGAGGCGGCGGCGGTGCAGCGCCGCTGCCGCTGCCGGCGCCTCGGCCGAGGAGCTCGGCGAGGTCGGCGCGGCCGGGCGCGAGCTCGTCGGCGGTCTGCCACGAGGCGCGCGCGAGGTCGGCGTGGCCGAGCCGGTGCAGCACGAGGCCGCGCACGATCCACGCGTCGACCGACGAGCGATCGGCGAGCACCGCGCGATCGAGGATCGCGCTCGCCTCCTCGAGCGCGCCGCGCTGCGCGTCGGTGAGCGCGTCGCTGCTGCCGAGGCCGCCGCGCTCGGCGAGGATGCTGCCGAGCACGAGCAGGGTCGGCCCGTCCTCGACGGTGGCGACCAGCGCGCGGGCGGCGCGCTCGGCGAGGTCGTCGCGGCCGAGGTCGCCCAGCATGCGCGCGGTGGCGCGGGCGGCGGGCACGCCGAGCGCGCGGATCGACGGGTCGTCCGGCGCGAGGTCGCCGGCGAGGATCGCGCGCCAGCGGGCGTGGAGGCGGCGGGCGAGTGGCGCGTGGTCGTCGAGGGCGGGCGGCGCGAGGCCGGCGACCCAGGCGAGGTCGTCGCCGAGCAGGTCGGGCAGCCAGGTCGGCGGCAGCGGATCGTCGGCGGCGGGCAGGAAGCCCATCAGCGCGGGGCGACGGCGGTCGAGGACGACGCCGTCGAGGATCGCGAGGTCGGCGGCGCCGAAGCGGTCGCTCAGGCCGGCGGCGCGGGCGGCGGCCTCGAGGCGGCCGCGGCTCGCCTCGTGGCGCGCGCGTTCGACGGCGAGCGCGCCGGCGAGGCGGGCGCCGGTGGGGCCCGGGTAGCTCGGGGGCGGCGGCGGCTCGCCGGCGGCGGTGTCCTCGGCGAGCACGAGCGCGAAGCCGCGGCCGGCGGGGCGGGCGAGGCGCGGATCGAGGCGGCCGAAGCCGGCGCGGTCGCTGCCGACCGTGAGGCCGGCGCGCAGGTTGCCGACCGCGAGCCGCTCGTCCTCGTCGCCGGTGACGGCGTCGTCGATGCGGGGGACGTGCAGCTCGGGGCGTGCGCGATCGATCGCGGCCAGCGCGCGGAGGCCGAGGCGATCGCGGCGGGCGAGGGCCAGGTCGGGGCGGAGGCCGCCGACCACCTGCTCGACGCGCAGGGCCCCGTGGATGGCCGGCTCGACGGCGACGAAGACGCCGGGGCCGGGCGGCGCCGCGCCGAGGAGATCCGCGGCGAGGTCGGCGACGGCGGCGGTGCGCTCGGGGCCGTCCGTGTGGCGCGGCGAGACGGCGGCGACGACG
>DASZXE010001183.1:0-5191 GCA_035546475.1 Kofleriaceae bacterium | reverse complement strand
CAGGGCCTGCGCGCGTTCGCGGGGACGCTGCGCGGCTACGTCTCCGACGAGGCGTTGCTGGTCGGCGTCGAGACGCGCACGTCGAGCCCGGTGCGGGTGCCGCGCGATCCGGCGTCGCTCGTGTCGCCGACGCTCGCCGGGCTCTACCCGTCGGGCGAAGGGGCGGGCTACGCGGGCGGCATCGTCTCCGCCGCGATGGATGGGGTCCGCATCGCGCGCGCGATCGCCCGCGCGCGCGGACGCTGACGCCCACGCGCGCCGGCGCGCCGCCCCGTCGTCTCCAACGCGCCTACAGCGCGAAGCGCGGGTCGGCCGGATCCGGCTCCGGCAGGTTCTCTTCCTCCGCCTCCTTCGCCGCCTCCTCGAACGACTGCGGCTGCTGCTTCACCGCCGCCTCCACCGTCGCGCCGTCGATGCGGCCATCCACCTCGACGCCGTGGCGCGCCTGCCACTGCGCGACCAGGTTCGGATCGAGCGCGCCATCGACCATGCACGCGCCGCCGGTCACGGCGATGAAGCGCGCCACGTCGTCGGCGTGGTCGGCGTTGAACTCGCGCGCGCGCACGGCCCAGCCGGACTCCTGCTCCGGCTCCTCCACCACCTGCGGCTCGACCGCCTCCTGCGCGCTCACCTGCGCGCCCTCCTCGGCCTGCGGCTGCTCCGCCTGCTTCTCCTCGGCGACCTCCTTGGAGGTCTCCTCGATCACCTGCGGCGGCGTCTCCTCGGTCTGCTCGGGGGCCGGCGCCTGCGCCTGCTCGGCGTCGTACTCGAGGACGACCTCGGTCGCGAGGTTCGGATCGATCTCGGCGGCCTGGTTGACGACCTGGTCGGCGACCGCCGGGTTCGCCTTCATGAAGTCGACGTGGTCCCGCACCTTGGCGTCCTCGTCGTACTCGAGGGCCAGCGGCGACGTCGTGTAGTCGAAGTCCTGCGCGTTGTCGGAGCCGCCCTGCGCGGTCGCGTCACCCGCCGGCGCGGCCGCCTGCTCGCTCGGCGCCTCCGGCTCCGGGACGCCGGCCAGCACCGCGAGCGCCTTGGCGATGATGTCATTGCCGAAGTACCCGACCGCCTCCCGCAGGATGTCCTCGCGGTACTCGGGGTAGTTGGCAAGCACCTGCGCGAGGAGCTTGTAGTCGCCGTCGTCGAGGACCTGGAGGTTCCACAGGACGTTCTCCTCGTCGGTCGACATCGCTGCCGGCTGATCGGGGGAGACCTGCTCCACCACCTCGGGTGCAACCACCGGCTGCACGTCTTCCTTGGCCTTGGCGTCTTCGTTCTCGAAATCGCTCATGTTGGGTGCTCCAGCAGCGCTCAGAATACGATCAACGCGACGGTTTTCTCCCCTGTCATCGGCCGAATCTCGTCGGCGGGCTGCTGGCCGTACCAAATGGCCACGCGGCTTTACAACCGCCGACGGGCGCCGCTACCGTCCCGGTGCTCATCCGAGAGGGGATCATGGCCAAGAACCTGGGCGCAGCCGTGCTCGCGCTCCTCGATCACGACCGCGTCGATCTTCGCGCCGCCGCCGCCACCGTGCTGGTGGCGGTCGGGGCCGGCGAGCCCGCCGTGGAGAAGGGCCTCATCGACCGGCTCGGCGACAGCGACGCCATGGTGCGGCGGATCGCGCTCGAGGGGCTGGTGGCCGGCGGCGCGAGCGGCCTGGCGCCGCACCTGGTGTCGCTGCTCAAGGGCGACGACGAGACGCTCGCCGAGCGCGCGGCGCAGGTGCTGGGCCAGCAGGGCGCGAGCGCCGAGGGCGCGCTGCGCAAGGAGCTCGGCAGCGGTCCGGTGCCGGCGCGGCGCGCGATCGCGCAGCTCCTGCTGGCGCGCGGCACCGCGAGCGCGGTCGACGCGATCGTCGATCAGCTCGGCGATCCGGAGCTCGGCGAGCAGGTGCTGCAGCTCGTGCGCCACGAGCTCGACGGCGGCGACGGCAAGCTCGCGGACCTGGTCTGGAAGGCGGCGACCGCGCGCGCCGGCGACGCGGGCAAGCGGCTCGACAAGGAGCTCGCCCGCGTCGAGAAGGAGTGGCAGAAGAACGCGGCGGCGGCGGGGGCGGCGAAGGGGGCCAAGGCGGCGAAGAAGGGCGCCGGCGCGGGTGGCGGCGGCGGCGCGAGTGCGGCGAAGGGCAACGGCAAGGCGCCGCCCCCCGAGGCCCCGCCGCCCGACTTCACGCGCGACCCGGCGGTGGCGCCGATCCTCGCCGAGCTCACCGCGGCGCTGCGCCTGCTCGGCTACCTCGCGCGGCCGACGTCGCAGGCGCTCCTGGTCTGGCAGTCGGCGGCCGATCGCCCGCGGCCGGTGCGGTTCGCGGCGATCGCGGCCCTGCGCCGCATCGTCGCCGCGAGCGAGGCGAAGGGCACCGAGCCGGCGATCGAGGCGCTGATCGAGTACGCCGACGGCGACGATCCCGGCATCGCGCAGGCGGCGATCGACACGCTGCGCGGCGCGCGCATCCCCGAGAAGCTGGCGAAGCCGTTCGCCGCGCTCGCCCGCTCGAAGAACGCCGCGGCGCAGAAGCTGGCGATGGAGCGGCTGCCGGCGGGCGGCGGGGCCGGCGCGGTGAAGGCGCTCATCGAGGCGCTCGGCGGCGACGACGTCCCGGCGCGCGACGCGGCGGCGCGCGGGCTCGCGAAGGCGCCCGAGGCGGTGCTGCCGCTCACGCGCGCGCTGCTCGCCGCCACCGACGAGCAGGTCGCGCGGCGCTGCGCGGGCGCGCTGCGCTCGCACCGCGGCCACGTCTCGGCGACGGCGATCGACGAGCTGGTCGCCGCCGCGCAGCAGCACCTCGACCTCCACGGCAAGGGCAAGGCGACCGCCGACTCGATCCTGCTCGAGCGCGTGATCAGCGAGACGATCGCGGACGTCGCGCCGGAGAAGCACGTCGAGCTCCTGTTCGAGCGCGCGCGCCGGCTGCGGCGCGCCGGCAAGCCGGGCGAGGCGTTCGCCGCGCTCAAGCCGCTGCTGCGCAGCCGCGCCGATCTCGACGCGGCGAT
Source organism: Kofleriaceae bacterium (assembly GCA_035546475.1). GTDB lineage: Bacteria > Myxococcota_A > Polyangia > Haliangiales > Haliangiaceae > UBA2376. The sequence continues at coordinate 2,195 of DASZXE010001183.1, read as the reverse complement.
CCACGCCGACGACCGCTTCCTGCTGGCGGTGCTCGGCCTCAAGGCCGCCGGCCAGGCGATCCTGCGGGCGGCGCACGCCGACGATCCGGTGCTGACGCAGTTCGGCCGCCTCGCCGGCGCGGGCTATCCGGTGGCGCGCAACCTCGCCCGCGAGAAGGACGTCGAGGACGAGGAGATCTACGGCCTCGGCTTCCGCCTGCTCGAGTCGACCGACGAGAACGACAAGTCGCTCGGCGCCGAGCTCCTCCAGGGCATCCTCGACGAGCGCCCGCGCAGCAAGCTCGGCAAGGCCGCCCGCAACAAGCTCAAGCTCACCGGCTACCTCGACGACTGACCGCCGCCCCGCGCCCCGCCGTCGCCGGCCTGACGCTGCGCGGTTGCCGGCGCTCGTCCCCTGCCGCCTGGCCGCGCCATGCCCGAGCGCCGTCGGCCGCCTGGCCGCGCTCGTGCTGCCGCCGCCGTCAGCCGAGCCGGGAGCCGGCCCGCTGGCGACGCTGAAACCGTCGTCCGGTCGGCCGAGCGCCCTGGCCGTTCCCGTGTCATAGTGTACGGATGACACCCAAGCAACGGATCGAGGTCTTGCAGGCCGACCTCACGAAGCTCGACGTGGACGCGATCGTGAACGCGGCCAACTCGTCGCTGCTCGGCGGCGGCGGCGTCGACGGCGCGATCCACCGCGCCGCGGGCCGCGAGCTCCTCGAGGCCTGCCGCAAGCTGAACGGCTGCCGCGTCGGCGAGGCGAAGATCACGCCCGGCTTCCGGCTGCCCGCCCGCCACGTCATCCACACCGTCGGTCCGCGCTGGAGCGGCGGCAACCGCGGCGAGGCCGACCAGCTCGCCTCCTGCTACCGCAGCTCGCTCGCCCTCGCGCGCGAGCACGGCCTCGAGCGCATCGCGTTCCCGGCCATCTCGACCGGCGTCTACGGCTATCCGGCCGCCGCCGCGGCCGCAGTCGCCTGCGCCACCATCCACGCCGACCTCGCCGCCCACGCCCACCCCGCCACCGTCCTCCTCATCGGCTTCGACGCCGACGCCACCGCCATCCTCACCTCCGCCCGCGCCGCCTTGCCCGACTGACGACCCGGCTCAGTGGTGGTGATGGGAGGCGTGCGATGGGCTGCTGTCGACACCCGCGTCGTGCGCGTGGCCGCCGAGCTCGAGCTCGATCAGCGCGCCGGCCATGGTGCCAAGCATGTCCGCCGCCGCCTCCAGCATGCGCACCTCGGCCGGCGAGTAGGGCACCCAGCGGAACCGCTGCAGGTCGATCTCCTCGTGTCCGCAATGGGCGCACGTCGCTCGCGCCTCGCCGACGTACTCCCTCTCCGAGGTCCAGAACGCCTGCCGCGTCGCTGCGGGCAGCGTACGGAAGCCGCAGACGCGACAGTCGCGCCAGCCCCGAGGCCACCGGGCGCGCCACGCCACGTTCGTGCGGTCGCAGCTCGGACAGACCAGGACCGCGTACGTGCGGACACCGATCCGCTCCTCGGTCTGCTGACCGGCGGACAGGTACGCATCGTGCGGTCGTCGCGCGAGCGCCATCGTTGCGCTGCACGCCGCGCAACGCCTGCCGCGGCGACGGCGCCACAGCAGGACGCCCGCGATGGCCGCGGCGACCATCGCCGCACCGAGCGCAGGCGCTCCCGGATCCTCGGCCTCGGAACCGGCGTCGGGACCGTCATCGGCTTCGAGGTCGTCGTCGGCCTCGGCCTCGAGGTCACTGGAATCCCGGTCTCGGCCCGCCGTCTCCCGTGACGACGGACCGGCTGCCGTCGAGCTCGGGCTGTCTGCCACGGGCGGATCGGGCGCTTCCACGATGGACTCGATCGCATACGCGAAGACGAGAGCAGAGAGCATGACTGACCTCCTCCGTCACATGCCTTGGCGCGCACGGCCTCATCCCGGCCGTGCGCGTGCCGGCGTGATGTCTGTCAGGGCGCCGTCGACGCTTCGCCGGCGGCGGCCAGGGACGTGAGCGGCAGCTCCGACACTCGTGCCGCCGGCACGGTCGCCGCCTCCGGCTCCGCCATCGCCGCCATCCGCGGATCGTCGATCCAGCGGACGAAGTGCAGCTCGACGTCCGGCTCGGCGACCCACGCCTCCTGCTGCACGCGGTACTGCGAGCCCGCGATCAGCGTGTCCGCCTGGTCGTCGACGAGCCGGTCCGCCGTCACCAGCGCCCGCCGCTCGGCGCGCCG
>DASZXE010001182.1:0-17769 GCA_035546475.1 Kofleriaceae bacterium | reverse complement strand
AGGCCCGCAAGGCCGGTGCGGCCGAGCGCGAGCGGCACGCCGAGCCGCCGCGCCCGCGCGTCGAGGAACGGCAGATCGAAGCCGTGCAGGTTGTGGTTCTCGAGGACGTCCGGATCCGCCTCGCGCACTCGCGCGACCAGCGCCGCGATCAGCGCGGCCTCGTCGCCGGCGGCGGGCGCCTCGATCACCTCGGTGGCACCGTCCGGGAAGCGGACAGCCACCAGGAAGATCCGGTCCGCCTCCGGGTCGAGCCCCGTCGTCTCGAGGTCGACCTGCATCCGCCGCACGTCGGCCGCCGCCAGGCCGCGGAAGTAGGTCCGCCCGGTCGCCGTCAGGTACTGATCGTCGGCGGCCAGGAGCAGGTAGTCGTCGTCCGGCAGGTCGCGCACGTGCCCGATCGGCCGCCCGAGCCGCCGCGACGCGCCCTGCACGACCGCCGCCGAGAGCGTGCGCACGTCGGCCGCGCGCAGGAGGAACCGCAGCGCGCCCTCGCCGGCGAGCTCGCGGTACGTGACCGCGGCGGCCGCGGCCTCCGGCGAGCCGGCGCGCGCGAGCCTGCGCCCGAGGTGCTCGACGTCGGCGAGGTGCGCGATCACCATCCACGGCCGGAAGCGCCCGTCCTCGCGCACGAGCCGCCCGTCGACGCGCCGCCACACGCTCACGCGTCCATCGCCCTCCGCCCACACGCTGACGATGCCGGGCGTCGGATCCCAGCCCCACAGCCATTCGTCTTCGCGCGCGGCCACGCCGCCGCATCCTACGACCTCGCCCTGTCGCGGCCATCGCCGGCCTCGCCCGCGCCGCCCGCCGCGCCGGACGCGGTCCAGCGCAGCGGCCACGCGACCGCGCCGCGCATCGTCCCCTGCTGCAGGGCGCGGCCCGGCTCGGTACCGGCGATCGTCGAGAGCCTGTCACCCCGCCGCGGCTTCCGGCAGGGCGTTGGACGTTCGACACCGCCGGCGCGCGCAAGTGCGCGGATCGCGAAGGTCGGACCAGTGGCACGGCGGCTGCTCTTCACCGCCGCATGCCCGAACCGACCCGCCGCTTCGTGTCGGCCACCCTCGTCGGCCTCGTCGCGACGACGACCGACGTGGTGCTGCTCACGCTGCTCTATCGCGCCGGCATCGTCGTCGCGATCGCCGCGTTCGCCGGCACCGTCGCCGGCGCGGCGGTCGCCTTCGTCGCGAACAAGCACTGGTCGTTCCGCGATCGGCAGCCGGTCTCGCTGCGGCAGCTCGCAACGTACGCCGCGGTGTGCGTCGGCACCGGCCTCTTCACCGCCGCCGCGATGCACGTCGCCGTCGATCGCGAGCACGTGCCCTACCTCCTCGCGAAGGTGGTGAGCGCCGCGGTCGTCTTCGCCTGCTGGACCTACCCGGCGCAGCGCCGCCTCGTCTTCGCGTAGCCGCGCATCCCGCCTCGCCGTTCGGCCGTTCGAGCCGCGCCGCCCCGCGCCATGCCCGACGTCCGTCCGCCTTCCGCCTTCGTCCGCCGTCACCCACCGGAGAGTCATGAGCACCGTCAAGCCCGTCACCCGCCCCACCGCCGCGTCCCCGACCGCGCCGACGCCTGCCACGTCCGCCACGCCGCGCGCCGCCGTCACCTCCGCGCGGGCAACCGAGCCGGCCGTGCTCGACGTCTCCATCATCATCCCCGCCTACAACGAGGAGGCGCGCATCGAGCCGACCCTCCGCAAGACCGCCGCCTTGCTCGCCGCGCAGCCGATGAGCTGGGAGCTCGTCGTCGTCGACGACGGCTCGCGCGACGGCACGGTCGCCCTGTGCGAGCGGCTCGCCGCGGAGCTGCCCGGCGTGCGCGTGCTCGCGACGTCGCCGAACCGCGGCAAGGGTCACGCGGTGCGCGCCGGCATGCTCGCCGCGCGTGGCCGCGTGCGCGTCATGTGCGACGCCGACGGCTCGATGCCCGCGACCGAGCTGCCGCGCCTGCTCGCGCCGATCGCCGACGGCGCGTGCGCGATCGCGATCGGCTCGCGCTACGCCGCCGACGCCACCGTCGAGCGCCAGCCCGCGTGGCGCCGCGGCTGGAGCCGCCTCTGCAACCTCGTCATCCAGAAGACGCTGGTCCCCGGCGTCCGCGACACGCAGTGCGGCTTCAAGGCCTTCACCGCCGACGCCGCGCGCGCCACCTTCGGCCGCGCGACGATCGACGGCTGGGCCTTCGACCTCGAGGTCCTCGCCCTCGCGAAGCGCATGGGCTACGTCGTGCGCGAGGTCGGCGTCGAGTGGAAGGACGACAAGCGCTCGAAGGTGAACCCGTGGAAGGACCTGTGGAAGGTCATCCGCGAGGCCGTGACCATCAAGCGCAACCTCCGCCGCAACGTCTACGGCCTCGCCACCGTCACCTGATCGCACTCGTCCTGCAACGTGTCCTCGTCGGCGTGCTGCTCACGCGGGTCACCCCGATGGACCGCAGCACTCGTCGCGGGTGCCCGAGCTCCACGCCGGCGTCGCGCGCGCGACCGCGGCGACCGACGCATCCTGCAAGCCGCACCATTGCGCCTGGCCACGCGCTCCCTCCGCTACCCGATCTCGATCACGCGCATCGCGATCGGCACCGCAACCTCACCGTCGCGCCTCGGTCCTCCTCGATGTTCAACCCCGCGCTCCTCGCGAGCGCGTCCTCGATCGGCGCAGGGCGCGGTCGGCATCCCCCGCCGACCGCGCCCGGCGCGCGGCCACCGCCCTCACAGGTCGGCGGGGCCGCTCACGTCCCGACCCGCCGCAGCTCCACGAAGGTGTAGTCGCCCTCGTCGTGGCGGAAGCCGGCGACGCAAGGCGCGGCCAGCTCGATCGGCACGTCGAAGACGTGATCGGACGGATCCGGATCGGCCCGGCAGTTCGCGAACGCCCTGGCCCGGATCGCCTCCCGCGTGGGCGGCGGGTTCCCTTCGACGCGCAGGTGCTCGAGCCCGCGCGGGTCCGCGGCATCGTGACGCCGCGCAGGTGCGGGCGTCTGCGCGGGTGCTACGCGGCGGGGGCGGAGCCGGTGCCGGTGCCGGTGCCGTTCGCGTTGCCCGCCGCCGCCGCGTCGCCGCCGACCAGGCCGTCGGCCATCTCCTTGCGGTAGATGATGCGCCCGCACCGCTCGCACATCTCGAGCGTCTCCATCCGGGCCAGGATGTTGTTGACCTGCGGCGGGATGCGCACCCGGCAGCCCTGGCACGTGCCGTTGACCACCGCCGCCACCGCCATGCCGCGCCGGACCAGCGTGTCGTAGGTCTTCAGCCACTTCTTGTCGATCTTCGCGCGCAGCTCGTCGCGCCCCGCCGACGCGGCCCCGATCTCGCCGTCGAGCTCCGCCAGCCGGCCGGCGATCTTCGCCTCCTCGGCCGCGAGCTGATCGCGCAAGCCTTGCACCGCCTGGTCGCGCTCGCCGATCACCGCGGTCGACGAGCCGAGCGCCTCGCTCACCTTCTTGAGCTCGCTCTGCCGGTCGCCGATCGACTTCTGCTTGTGGTCGACCTCGCGGCTGGCGGCGTTGTACTCCTTGCCGTTCTTCGACGCCTGGAGCTTGGCCTTCGCCGCCCGCAGCGCCGCCTGGTCGCTCTCGAGGAGCGTCGCCTGCTGCTTCTTCCAGCCCTCGGTCTCGGCGAGCTTGGCGCGTTCGGCGCCGAGCATCCCCTCGAGCTTCGCGAGGTCCTTGCGGAGCGGCTCCACCGCCGCGGGCAACGAGGTGCGCTGGGCCTCGAGCTCGCGCACCTTCGTGTCGATGGCCTGGAGCTGCAGCAGATAGGAGAGCTGTTCTTTCAAGGCTAGTACCTCTGGGGCGGTCGCCGACGCGGGCAGCAGGTTGTCAGTCTCGTGGGCCCACCTGGGCTTGAACCAGGGACCAACCGGTTATGAGCCGGCCGCTCTGACCGACTGAGCTATGGGCCCGTGTGGCGAAGGTTACAGCGTCGCGCACGTTAGCCTCGGACGGCCACGTCTGCAACCGGCGAGGTGCTACCTTCACCCGCGATGAGCCGCTTCGGACTGTCCACCGATCCGGGCCTGCTCGCGTGCTGCGCGGGCTCGGCCGCTTCCTCGCGGGGATGCCCCTGTCCTCGTTGCGCTCGCGTCGCCGCTCGCCGCGGCTGGCCCGGCACCGCGTCGCGCCTGGCGCTCCTCGCGCTGGCCGCGCTGGCCCTCACGGCGTCGGCGGCCAAGAAGACGCCGCCGCTCAACCAGTACAACGCGCAGAACGCCGGTCAGCCCGGGCTGCCCGCGCCGCAGGCGATGGATCCGCGAGCGCCGCTCGGCCTGTGGAACACCAACTTCGGCGCGGTGAAGATCGAGCCGAACGGCACCGGCCTCCACGGCGCGTGGAGCTACGACCGCGACAACCAGCAGGTCGTCGGCTACTTCGCCGGCGCGCTCGACGGCAACCTCCTGCGCCTCACCTGGCGCGAGCCCGCGCAGGCGACACCGGGCGTGCCGCAGCTCTCCGGCGAGGGCTGGATCGCGTTCGATCCGCAGGGCTCGTCGTTCGCCGGCAAGTGGTGGAGCACCGACGGCCAGCGCAAGGGGGACTGGACCGGCACCCGCGTCGTCCAGCCGATCCCCGACGCCGCCTCGCCGTCATCGCCGTCATCGTCGTACGGCGGCTCCTCGTACGGCGGCGACACCTACGCCGCGCCGAGCTACCCGCCGCCCAGCTACCCCCCGCCCAGCTACCCGCCGCCCGCCGGCACCTACTCGCCGCCGCCCACCGCCACGTACCCGCCGCCGGGCCGCTGATCCTCCGCGCCGCCGCAGCCAGCGCGGCCGGCGCAGCGCCCGGCCCTGGAGCTCCTCGCTCGCTGCGGGCGCGGCGCGGCGCGGGCGTCAGCTCTCGACGAAGGCCTTGAGGCGCTTCGAGCGGGACGGGTGGCGGAGCTTGCGGAGGGCCTTCGCCTCGATCTGGCGGATGCGCTCGCGGGTGACCTCGAAGTCCTGACCGACCTCCTCGAGGGTGTGATCCGACTTCTCGCCGATGCCGAAGCGCATCCGCAGCACCTTCTCCTCGCGCGGCGTCAGCGTCGCCAGCACCTTGCGCGTCTGCTCGGCGAGGTTCACCGAGATCACGCTCTCCGACGGCGACGTGATCGACTTGTCCTCGATGAAGTCGCCGAGGTGCGAGTCCTCCTCCTCGCCGATCGGCGTCTCGAGCGAGATCGGCTCCTTCGCGATCTTCAGCACCTTGCGGACCTTGTCGAGCGGCAGCTCCATCCGCTCCGCGATCTCCTCGGGCGTCGGCTCGCGGCCGAGCTCCTGCACGAGGTAGCGGCTCGTCCGCACCAGCTTGTTGATCGTCTCGATCATGTGGACCGGGATGCGGATCGTGCGCGCCTGGTCCGCGATCGCGCGGGTGATCGCCTGCCGGATCCACCAGGTCGCGTACGTCGAGAACTTGTAGCCGCGCTTGTACTCGAACTTGTCGACCGCCTTCATGAGGCCGATGTTCCCCTCCTGGATCAGGTCGAGGAACTGCAGGCCGCGGTTCGTGTACTTCTTCGCGATCGACACCACCAGCCGGAGGTTCGCCTCGACCAGCTCGCTCTTCGCGCGCTCGGCCATCCGCTCGCCCTCGCTCATGTCGCGGTAGGTCGAGCGCAGCTCGGCGGCGTTGGTCTTCGCCTCCTCCTCGAGCGTCGTGATCTTGCGCGCCGCGTTCTTGATCGCCTCGTCGAGCTCCTCGAAGTCGGTGATCGTCATCGCCGACTTCTTGCCGACCGCGCGCGCCTTCTGCGGCGACGCCTTCATCTCCTTCATCGTCCGCCGCAGCTCGGCGGTCGGCATGCCGGCCTTGCGCTCGCTCTCCTTGACCTCCGCCTCCGCCTTGTCGAGCTTGAGGATGAGGTTCTTCAACTGGGCGACGATGCGGTCGACGGTCGGCTTCGACAGCCGCAGGTCCGAGAGGTCCTCGAACATCTGCTCGCGGTTCTCCTTGAGACCCTCGCGCAGCTTCTTCTTCTTCGCCTCGACCGCGCCCTTCTCGACCAGCTTCTCGATCAGCTTCTCGTTGTCGCGCTGGAGCTTGCGGATCTTGTCGATGACCTTGCAGACCCGCTCGGTGTGCCACTTCTCGTCGAACTCGGCCTCGTCCTCGTCGATGTCCTTGACGACGTCCTTGACGCGCGCCTTGCCCTTGCGCAGGCGCTCGCCGATCTCGAGCAGCTCCTCGACGGCGACCGAGCTGTTGAGCACGGCCTGCAGCATCTTGCGCTCGCCGTCCTCGATCCGCTTGGCGATCTCGACCTCGCCCTCGCGGGTCAGCAGCGAGACCGAGCCCATCTTGCGCAGGTACATGCGCACCGGGTCGCTCGTCCGCGAGTAGGCGTACTCCTCGTCCTCGCCGCTCTGCGGCTCCTCGCCCTCGACCTCGTCCTTGTCCTTGCCGAGATCGATCGCCTTGCCGCCGGCGTCGACCTCGCCGCCGCGGGTGCCGCCCGCGCCGTCGACGATCGAGATGCCGTGCTCGCCGAGCGACGACAGCCACGAGTCGATCTGCTCGGTCGACACCACGTCGTCCGGCATGTGGTCGTTGATCTCGTCGTAGGTGAGGAAGCCCTTCGACTTGCCCAGCTCGATGAGCTTCGACCGCATGCGGTCGTTCTCGGGCGGCGCGCCGTTCTTGCCGGGGCGGTGGCTGCGGCGGGTCTCCGCCTCCATCGCGGCCGCGTCGGCCGCCTCCTTGGCCGACGCGCGGCGGGGCGCGTCGTCGTCGTCGAAGTCCGGCTCCGCGACGACCACGGCGCCGGCGATGCCCTCCTCCTCCTCGTCGTCCTCGAACTCGGCGCGCCGCGCCGGGGCCGCGCCCTTCTTGCCCTTGTCCGCCTTGTCGCCCTTGTCGCTCTTCGCGGGCACCTCGCGCTCGTCGTTCTCCGCCCGGTGCTCCCCGCGCTCGCCCTTGGCCTTCGCCCGCTCGAGCTTGTCCGTCTTCGCGTCGGTCCTGGCCTCGGTCTTGGCCTCCGTCCTGGCCTCCGTCTTCTCGCCCTTGTCGGCGCGATCGCCGGCTCGCTCGCGCTCCTTGGCGGGCGCGGCCTTGGCCGGGGACGACTTCTGCTTCGACGGTGCAGGCTTGGCCATTGATTATCGACCTATCTTCAAGTGTTCGGTCAGCTCGGTGTGGAGCCGCCGGATCTCGTCCTGGGCGCCGCGCCGGGTGGCATCGTGGATCTGCCGGCGCAGCTCGTTCGAGCGTCTCAGGTGCCGTGCGGTGCGCAGTCCTTCCAGCATGCCCAGGAGCTGACGCTCCGGCTGTTCCGCCGTCGCGTACCGGGCTTCGAGGACCTTCTTGGCGGCAGGTGTCGGGAGGGCATCGGGAGCCAGCTCCACGAGGGAGGCCCCCCGCAGCGCGGCGGAATACATGTCGCGAAGCCGCACGTCCGTCAAGAGCGAAAAAAGCCCGTTTGACTCGGCAGTTGCCAAAAGTCGCGGGTGGTCGGCGAGCAGGCAGATCACGGCCAGCTCGTCGTCGAGCTCCCGCAGTGGGGGGAGGTCGGGAGAGACGCGACGATCGCCGCCGGGATCCGCCACTGAGGGGGAGTCGGAGGGGCCTCGCGGCTCCGCCCGATCGAACCGCTGGCCCCGCGGATCGCGCGGATCGCGTGGGTCGCGCGGGTCGCGCGGGTCGCCCGGCCCCGGCCCCCCGCTCCCCGGGCGGCCCTCGCCGCGGGCCGCACCGTGCGCGCGGGCGATGGCGCGCTGCACCACGTCGGCCGGCAGCTCGAGGTACTGCGCCAGGTCCGACGCGATCGCCTCCCGCCGGGTCGGGCTGGTCACGCGGGCGACGAGCTGGGCGACGTCCTGGAGGCCTCGCGCCCGCGCCTCGGTCGACCCGCGGGTGAGCGCCATCAGCTCCGAGCCGTAGTGCGCGACCCAGTCGCGCGCCCCCTTGAACATCGCCTCGAGATCGAAGCCGGCCCGGCTGAGCGAGTCGGGATCCTGGCCCTCCAGCCGCACGTCGTCGCCGCGCGCCCGCCAGGCGATCCGCACCGGCACCTCGGCCGCCACCAGCAGCTCGAGCGCGGAGCGGGTCGCGCTCTTGCCGGCGCGGTCGCCGTCGTAGAACAGGATGACCTCGTCGGCCATGCGGCGCAGGAGGTCGACCTGCTCGGCGGTCAGCGCGGTGCCGAGCGGCGCGATCGTCTCGGCGAAGCCGGCCTGGTGCAGCGAGATCACGTCGAAGTTGCCCTCGACGAGCACCGCCCGCTTCTTCTGGTGCATCGCCTCGCGCGCCTGGTGCAGCCCGAACAGGAGCCGCGACTTCTTGTAGACCGGGCTCTCCGGGCTGTTGATGTACTTGGCGCCGGCGGGCCCGTCCTTGTCGCCCGGCTGCGGCGACGCCACCAGCCGCGCCGAGAAGCCGGCGACCTCGCCGCCCGGCATCACGACCGGGCAGACCAGCCGCTCGCGGAACCGGTCGTAGAAGCCGCCCGCCTTCGGCTGCCGCGCGACCAGCCCCAGCTTGACGGCGATCTCCATGTCGACGCGCTTCTGCTTGAGGAAGTCGGCGAGCGCGTGCCAGTCGTCGGGCGCGTAGCCGAGCTGGAAGCTGTCGCGCACCGCGTCGCCGGTGCCGCGCTTGGCGAGGTAGGCGCGGCCGGGCTCGCCGCGCGGCCCGGCCAGCGTCTCGCGGAAGAACTGGGTCGCCAGCTTGTTGACCTCGAGCATCTGCGCGCGCTCGCCGCGGGCGCGGAGCTGCTCGGGCGACGCCGCGACCTGCGGGATCTCGACGCCGCACTGGGCCGCCAGCATCTCGGCGGCCTCGGTGAAGCTCTTGCCCTGGTACTCCATGACGAACGTGAAGACGTCGCCCTTCTTGCGGCAGCCGAAGCAGTAGAAGCCGCGGCCGGGCGTGACGTTGAACGACGGCGTCTTCTCGCCGTGGAACGGGCACAGCCCGGTGTAGTTGCGGCCCGCCTTCTTGAGCTGGACGTGCTGGCCGATCACCGCGACGATGTCGGCGCGCGACCGGATCTCGGCGATGACGTCGTCGGGGATGAGGCCCATGGCGGAGCGGCAGTGCGCCGGCGTGCGACGGCGACCCCTCTCCGGACTGTGGTCCGGCGAGAGCACCGCGGCCAGCGGGAAGCTAGCGCGACTCGCCCGGGCTGGTGGCGGCCGGCCTCGACGGGCCGCTGGCGGCGTCGACGGCGGCCCACGCGAGCGCGACGCCGGTGAGCGCGAGGGCGAGGCCGAGCAGCGCCTGGATGGCGCGCGTCGTGCGCGCGGCCATGACCGGGCCGTGGTCCTCCTGGCCCAGGTCGTGGCGGTGCTTCTTCAACGGCGTCCCCGGCGCTTCGCTCACCGGCCGACCATGCCGGCAGCCGGCGGCGGCGTCAAGGCGCCGCGGGCGGGCCGCGGTCAGCGCTGGGCGGCGCGCAGGAGCCGGCCGAAGGCGATCCCCGCCGCCTGGGCCAGCGCCGGGCCGAGCTCGCGCGCGGCGCCGAGGTCGGCCTGCGTCTGCCCGTACAGCAGGCAGACGACCTGCGAGCCGAGCAGGATCGGCGACACCATGACCTCGGCGGGCGCCGGCGTGCCGAAGACCTCCCACATCCGCTGATCGATCACGGTCGCGTGGTCGCCGTCGATCGCGCCGCTCGAGCCGATCGCGGCGGCGTGGATCGTCGCCAGGCAGCCCGGCTGGTCGAGCGGCACCGCCAGGCTCTCGATCGCCCCCTCGCCGGCCGGGCAGAAGCCGCGCCAGCCGAGCGCGATCGGCGGCCGCACGACGAGGATCGCCACGGTGTCGAGGCAGCCGAGGTCGGCCAGGCCGCCGACGACCAGCTCGGCGACCTGGTCGCGCGACGCCGCGCGCCGCACCGCCCGCAAGAGCTCCGGCGCGCTGGTCGGCCGCGGCCGCTCGTCGACGTCGCCGAGGAACAGGAACGGCTCGCTGGCGACGTGGCGCACCGCGATGCGCGCGAGCGTGACCGCGCCGTCGCCGAGGCTCGGCACGAAGCGGCGCTGGCCGCGGCCGATCTCGTCGTCGAGCGGCGGCGCGACGCCGTAGTCGAGCGCCGGCGGCGGCCCGAGGCGGGCGTCGAGCGCCGGATCGGAGCCGAGCGCGCGGCCCGCCCGCCCGCCGGCGTCGCCGGCGCCGTCGCCGGCACCGGCACCGGCACCGTGGGCGCCCTCGACGTCCTCGCGCACGGCCTGCTCGGCCAGCTCGTACGCCGCGCGCTCGGCGGTCGTCAGCCTCCGCTCCCCCGCCTCCTCGCCGCCGTCCCCCTCGCCGTCGCCGGGGACGTCGCGGATGATCTCGATCTCGACGTCGCTCGTGTCCTCGGTCGGCGGCTCCGGCACCGTCGCCGGCTCCGGGTTGCGGATGCGCAGGAAGCGGATCCCGCGCTGCACCCCGTAGACGCGCTCGAGGTGGTAGAGGAGCCGCAGCTCGGGCGTCAGCGCCATCACGAGCTGGCCGGGGTCGACCTCGAGGCAGCTCGCGATCGTCGCCAGCCCGTCGGCCGGCAGCGGATCCATCACCGCGATCGCGATGCGCGACGGATCGTGCGCGAGCCGCCCGATCGGCACCGTCTTCCACCGCTCCGCGAGGCGCGCCGGCAGCCGCTCCTGGATCGCGGCGTCGCACAGGTCGAAGTGGCCCTTGAGCGCCGCCGGCAGGTTCATCCGGCGGGCCAGCGCGTTCGCGAGCGTGTCGACGTCGAGGAAGCCGAGCTCGACGAGGTTGGTGCCCAGCCGCCCGCCGTACAGGATCTGCGCGGCCACGCCCTGCTTGAGCTGATCGGGTGTGATCAGCTCCAGGCCGAGGAGGACCTTGCCGAGGCGAGCCACTCTCGGTACGCGAGCCTATCAGGCCGCGCGTGCGGTCTGGAAGCGGGCCGCCCCGCCGATCGTCCCCCTCATCGTCCCCCTCATCGTCCTCCGCACCTTCGCACCCCCGGACCTACCCATCGCTACGCCACCGTCACGTCGGGGCACTGGTAGACGTCCTGGATCGCGTTCAGGAGCTCGACGCCCTCCTTCATCGGGCGCTGGAACGCCTTGCGGCCGCTGATGAGGCCCATGCCGCCGGCGCGCTTGTTGATGACCGCCGTCGCCACCGCCTCCTGCAGGTCGTTGTCGCCCGACGCGCCGCCCGAGTTGATGAGCCCGATGCGCCCCATGTAGCAGTTGGCCACCTGGTAGCGCGTCAGGTCGATCGGGTGGTCGCTCGTCAGCTCGGTGTAGACCTTCTTGTGCGTCTTGCCGAAGCCCTTGAGCGCCGGCTCGTTGTAGCCGCCGTTCCCCTCGGGGAGCTTCTGCTTGATGATGTCGGCCTCGATCGTGACGCCGAGGTGGTTGGCCTGGCTCGACAGGTCGGCGGCGACGTTGTAGTCGCCGTTCGCCGTCTTGAAGGCGTTGTTGCGCACGTAGCACCAGAGGACGGTGAACATGCCGAGGCTGTGCGCCTCCGCGAACGCGTGCGACACCTCCTGGAGCTGGCGGCGCGACTCGATCGAGCCCCAGTAGATCGTCGCGCCGATGCCGAGCGCGCCCATGTCGAACGCCTGGCGCACGCTGCCGAACATCGTCTGGTCGAAGGTGTTCGGGTACGACAGCAGCTCGTTGTGGTTGATCTTGACGATGAAGGGGATGCGGTGCGCCCACCGCCGCGCGACCGCGCCGAGCACGCCGAACGTCGACGCGACGGCGTTGCAGCCGCCCTCCACGGCGAGCTTGACGATGTTGTCGGGGTCGAACATCGCCGGGTTCGGCGCGAACGAGGCGCCGGCCGAGTGCTCGATCCCCTGGTCGACCGGCAGGATCGACAGGTAGCCGGTGCCGCCGAGGCGGCCGGTGTCGAACATCCGCTGCATCGCGCCGAGGACGCGCGGGTTGCGGTCGGTCGCCGAGAAGACGTCGTCGATGTAGCGGGGGCCGGGCAGGTGGAGGCTGCCCTTGTCGATGGTCTTCGACGCGTGGTCGAGGAGGCTGGCCTTGTCGCCGAGGAGCTCGCGGATCCGCCCGATCTCGAGGGTCATGTCAGCGTTCTACTGCCGGAACGCGGGCGGCGGCAACCGGCCGGCCCCGCTCCCGGCGTGATCCAACCCCTGTAGGGTCCAGCGGTTGCTTGCCAACGGCCGAGCCCTTCCGTTACAACGGCCGGACTTGCGGGGCGCTGCTCCGCCGTTCGCCTACGCCGTTCACCCGCTTCCGGAGGCTCCATGCGTCGCACCCGCTCGCTGTCCCTGACCCTCGCCGGTCTCCTCATCATCCCCGCGCTCGCGGCCTGCGGCGGCGACGACGGCGGCGGCAGCGCGACCGACGCCGGCGTCGACGGCCTCACCAACGAGGGCTTCCCGGTGCCGACCGCCGTGACCAAGGCGAACGACGAGGTCGACGGCGTCTGGACCGAGATCGGCGACGCCGACTGGAGCTGCCTGAACACGCCGTCGACCGACGCGCCCAGCACGCAGAACGTGATGCTGTCGGGCAAGATCCGCGACTTCCAGACGTCGTCGAACGGCGTCGCCAACGCGACCATCACCGCCTTCCCCGGCATCATGCTGTCGGGCAACTCGGGCATGGCGACGTCGGACGCGACCGCGGCCAACAAGGGCAACTACTCGATGACCCTGACGAAGCTGCCCGCGGGCCAGACCCGCTACGGCTTCAAGATCGACGCGCCGACGTACATGCGGACGTACCTGCTGAACCAGTACTTCGACCCGACGATGGCGTCGCAGACGCGCGACATCTCGGCGGTGTCGATCGGCACCGCCAACGCGGTCATCGCGTTCGTCGGCGAGCAGTTCGACAACACGACCGGCACGCTCGCCGGCGCGTTCCGCGACTGCCAGGGCCACGAGGTCTCGAACGCGGTCGCGACCGTCAGCTCGACGTCGGGGACGGTCACCCACCTGCCGGGCGCCGACACGTTCTACTTCTCGGCGGCGTCGTCGAGCCTGCCGGTCCGCCACAACGTGTCGCCGACGATGAACAAGGACGGCCTGTTCGTCGTCATCGACCTGCCGCCGCAGCAGGCGAACGCCTACATCCAGATCTGGGGCTTCCGCACCGCGGCCGAGCTGGCGTCCGGCCAGATGACGCTCCTGTCGGAGCTGGCGTCGCCGGTCGAGGCGAACGCGATCATCACCGGCTCGATCGAGCCGAAGCGGCAGTGAGCCGGCCGCGGGTCGCGGGGCGATCGGCCCGCACGGCCTGCGCCGCCGAATTTCCGTCGCGCGCCGCCTGACGGCGCGCGGGCCCCCTTGTTATCGTCGGCGCGGGGGCAACATGAACCGTCGACACCTGATGCTGGCGGTCGCCGCCGCGGCCGTCACCTTGGCGCCGGCGCGCCGCGCGCGCGCCGATCTCACCGAGCTGCACTGGGCCACGTCCGGCTACTTCCGCACGCGGACCGTGCTGCTCACCAACCTCGCCCCGCAGCCGCGGCGGACCACGGTCTACCCGCTGACCGGCGAGGACCTGGTCATCCCCGACATCCGCAAGACGAGCTACATCGTGAGCCGCTTCCGGCTCATGCCGTCGCTCAGCTACGGCAAGGTCGCGCAGCTCAACCTGCAGATCGACGGCCTCGACGACGTCCTCATGGGCGACAACAACGGCCTGTCGACGGCGCCCCTGTTCGCGACCGACAGCTCGAACCAGGGCTTCCTCGGCGGACCGGTCGCCGACTCGATCCAGCTCAAGCGGGCGTGGGTGCAGTTCTCGGTGCCGGTCGGCCTCATGCGCGTCGGCCGCATGCCGTCGCACTGGGGCATGGGGCTGCTCGCCAACGGCGGCGGCACCGGCTGGCTCGATCCGGAGACGCCGAAGGGCGAGCCGCAGCGCCGCGTGCTCGACAACTACTTCGACGACGACTTCGGCGACAACCACTTCGGCTCGACCGCCGACCGCATCCTCTTCATCACGCGGCCGATCACGATCTACAAGACGATCGCGAAGAAGGGGAAGGTCGAGAACCCGCTCATCGTCGGCTACGCGTACGACAAGCTGTCGGAGTCGCCGCTCCTGCCGTACGAGGGCCTCGAGCGCAAGTTCCGGCCGTTCGGCCAGCAGGGCTTCATCTCGCGCGGCGCCAGCGACGACGTCAACGAGCACGTCGCGCTCGCCATCTGGAACGAGCCGGACTGGGACAAGAAGTCGTTCCAGGACGAGCTGCGGCTCGGCCTCTACGGCGTCCTGCGGCTGTCGAGGGAGGGCTCGACGCAGCCGTCGGTGCTGACCGATCCGAACGCGGTCTGCGGCACCTTCGACGGCGAGCCGTACAAGTGCCAGGACACCGGCTCGAAGGTGTGGATCCTCGACCTCTGGTGGCGCATCCGCTACGGCCACCTGTTCACCGAGGGCGAGGGCTACCAGATCGGCGGCAAGACGTTCGGCGGCGTGCCGTTCCCGACGCGCAACCAGCTCAAGGAGGCCGACATCAACGCGGGCGTCGCGCGGGTCGGCTGGCTGACGAACAAGTGGGACGCGCTCCTCGAGCTCGGCCACGCCTCGGGCGACGACGTCCTCGAGGACGAGCACTTCAAGCAGCGGGCGATCCACCCCGACTTCAACGTCGGGCTCATCCTCTTCGAGGAGACGCTGCGCGAGCTGACCGCCCGCGTCTACGGCATCCCGTTCTTCTCGAACGAGAACCCGCAGGGCGCGCTCGGCCTGATGTCGAACGGCGGCGTCATCAACGCCAACTACGTCTTCCCGCGGTTCAAGTGGCGGCCGACGCCGGTGGCGCGCACCGAGCTGGTCGGCGGCTTCCTCGCCGCGTGGGTCGACACCCTGGCGACCAACGGCGTGGCGCTGTTCCGCGCGTGCAGCGGCGCCAACGGCTCGTGCGCGCCGGACGAGACCGACTCCAAGTTCCTCGGCTGGGAGGTCGACGCCGCCGCGCGCGCCTACTTCGCCGGCCAGATGCGGTTCTCCGTCGAGACCGGCTACCTCCGCTACGGCAAGGCGCTCAAGACCCAGCTCCCCGAGGCCAACGGCTCCTTCACCCTGCAGACCTCGATCGCCTTCGTCTGGTAGCCCGCCCGCGCCTCGCCCCGCCGCGTCACGCCGGCCCTGGGGATGCTAGGATCTCCGGGTGGCGGCTGCCGAGGCTCCCGTCCCCGTCGAGACGCAGGTGACTGACGTCCGGGGCAACCCGATCGACCTGGGTCCGCTGCGACCACTCCTCGATCGGATCGTCGCGCGATGGCATCCGGGCCAGGTCTGGCTGTTCGGCAGCCGGGCCCGAGGCACGGCGGACGTCGACAGCGACTGGGACCTGCTCGTGGTGGTACCCGACGACCTCGCGCGCCCGGGCTTCGACGACCCGATGACGGTCTGGGACGTGAAGCACGGCGCGCACGTGAGGAGTGACGTCCTCCTCTGCCGCGCCAGCGAGTTCGCGGAGGATCGGACGACCCACAACACCATCGCGTACGACGCGGCCGTCGAGGGCGTCCAGATCCTGTGAGCGCCGAGCGTGTGATCGGCAACCTGCTGCGGATCGCCCGCGATGACCTGGCTGGCGCCCGAACGCTCGGTGCTCATCGCAACCGCAACGCGATCTACCTGTGCGAGCAGGCGGCGGAGAAGGTGATCCGCGCCGTGCTCACGTCGGAGCGGATCCATGCGGGAGTCCGCCACCGGCTCGACGAGATGGTCTCGCTGGTACCGGACGAGAACCCGCTGAAGCCAGAGCTCCGCGAGCTGCAACACCTCGCGATCTACGCGACCGCATATCGCTACACGACGCCGACCGGCCGGATCCCCGACGAGCCGTCCGCGCAGGTGGTGGCGGAGAACGTCAAGAAGGTCGATGCAGCCCTCACCGAGGCCGCACGACGGTTTGGCGTCGACCTCGGCGTCGCCGACAAGCCGGCGTCGAGCGCCGCGCCGATCCGCTGACCCGCGGCGGCTGCCGGTCAGGCCCAGTGCTCGATGCGCCAGCGGTGGCGGCGGGCGTGGCGCCAGAGGCGGACGTCGGGGTTGACCGCGACCGCGGTGCCGACCGCCTCGAGGAGCGGCAGGTCGTTGTAGCTGTCGGAGTAGAAGGTGGAGCGGGCGAGGTCGACGCCGTGGCGCGCGGCGAAGGCGCGGGCGAGGTCGACCTTGTGGGCGCCGAAGCACATCGCGGCGAGCCGGCCGGTGAAGGCGCCGTCCACGACCTCGAGCCGCGAGCAGAGGGTGTGCTCGATGCCGAGGCCGCTGGCGACCGCGTCGGCGGCGTACTGGGTCGCGCCGGTCGCGAGCGCGACGACGTCGCCTGCGTCGCGGTGGACGCGGATCGCGTGGCGCGCGGCGGGCGAGATCATCGGCACCACGTCGGACGCGTGCCAGACCCGCGCCTTCGCCGCCATCTCCGCCTCGGCCTGGCCGGCGAGGTCGGCGGCCAGCCGGGTGGCGAGCGACTCCATGTCGAGCACGGCCGCCTTGTAGAGGACCGCCCACCACATCGCGCGGCCGAGCTCGGCGGCCGACAGCTCGCCGCGCCGCCGCAGGAAGCGCATCCAGCTCATGCCGGTGTCCTTGCGCAGGACCGTGTGGTCGAGGTCGAAGAACGCGGCGGCCCGGCCGGACATGGCGCCCTGATGTAGCACCGCCGCGGGACCGCGTCGCGGCGCCGGCGCGCTCGCGCGGCGGCTACAGCGGGACGCGGGTCGGACGCGGCGTGCCGTCCTGGCCCCAGCAGAGGACGTCGTGGGCGGCGGTCAGCGCGCAGACGTGGGCGTCGCCGGCGGCCAGGGCGACGGGGGCGGTGATGCCGCGGACCGGCGCCGGCGTGGGGCAGTAGTGCCACTGCGCGGGCGCCCCTCCGCCGCCGGTGTGGGCGGTGAGCCGCAGGCACGCGGCGGGGAAGTCGGGGTTCACCCAGTCGGCGCCCCAGCACTGCACCTTGCCGCCCGCGATCGCGCAGGCGTCGTCGCTGCCGAGCGCGAGCGCGCTGGCGCCGTGCAGGCCGGCGACCGGCGCCTGCGGCTCGCCGTCGGCGTGGCCGAGCTGCCCGGAGTCGCCGGCGCCCCAGCAGGTGACGTCGCCGCGGTCGTCGCGCGCGCAGCCGAACAGCTCGCCCATCGCCAGCTCGGCGACGGCGGACAGGCCGGCGACCGGCCGCGCGGCCGGCGTCATGTTGGTGCCCCAGCACCAGGCGGTGCCGTCGACGCGCCGCGCGCAGGTGAAGTCGCCGGCCGCGACCTGGGTGACGCCGTCGAGGCCGGCGACCTGCACGATGCCGGGGCCGGTGCTCCGGTGCGCGCCGCCGAGCTCGCCGTAGCGGTCGTCGCCCCAGCAGGCGACGGTGCCGTCGCGCCGCACCGCACACGAGTGCTTCGTCGTCGACGAGAGCTGCACCGCGTCGGTCAGGCCGGGCACCGCGGTCGGCGTCGGGATCGCGTGGTTCGCGTCGGGCTCGGTCGGGCTCGCGACGCCGAGCTCGCCTTCGTCGTCGGTGCCGAAGCAGCGCACCGTGTGATCGCGCAGGCGCGCGCAGGTGAAGCCGTAGCCGGCCGACACCTCGACGACCCCCGCGAGCGCCGGCGTGACGACGTCCTTCGTCAGCTCCACCGTGCCGTTGCCGAGCTGGCCCCAGTCGTTGCCGCCCCAGCAGCGCAGCGTGTCGTCGCTCATGCGCGCGCAGACGTGGTTCGCGCCGGCCGCGAGCTGGGTCGCGTGCGCGGGCCCGGGCTCGACCGGCGGATCGGCGCGGGCGGGCACCGGCGTCAGCCTCGCCGGCGCCGCGTCGACGGGCGGCGGCGCGACCGGCGGCGGCGCGGCGGTCGTCCCCGACGTCCCGCACGCCCCCAGCCTCAGCACCGCGACCGCGACCGACCCGATC
>DASZXE010001181.1:0-6177 GCA_035546475.1 Kofleriaceae bacterium | reverse complement strand
CGTGGTCGTCGCCGCCGTGGCCGTCGTCGCCGTCGCCGTGGTCGTCGCCGCCATTGCCGTGGTCGTCGCCGCCATTGCCGTGGTCGTCGCCGCCATTGCCGTGGTCGCCACCGTTGCCGTGGTCGTCGCCACCATTGCCGTGGTCGCCGCCATTGCCGTGGTCGTCGCCGCCATTGCCGTGGTCGTCGCCGCCATTGCCGTGGTCGTCGCCACCGTTGCCGTGGTCGTCGCCGCCATTGCCGTGGCCGTCGTCGCCGTGGGCGCCGCCTCCCTCGGCGCAATGGCCGGGCCCGACGACGCCGTTGTTGTAGTCGTCGAGCGTCGAGGCGTACGACGTGCCGGTCGCCTTCGCCGCGCCCCTCGGGTTCGAGCCGGGGCGGTACTGCGTGCACCACGCGTTCGCCGCCGCGTAGACGTTGCCGATCGCCGCCGTGCTCGCGCCGTTCGCCTTGTCGAGCGCCGCCGCGAACAGTTGCTGCGCGAGGATGTAGCTCGCGTCGCCCCCCGGCGGCGTGTCGAACACCTGCATCGCCTGGGCCTGCGTCCAGGTTCGCCCGCACAGGCTCAGCGACGACACCGGCCACGCCTGCGGGTGCGTCTTCCAGTACCCGAGCGTGTACGTGCAGTTGCTGCTCAGCGCCTGGTCGGAGCTCGACGTCGTCGTCGCGTCCGCCGCGCATCCCATCGCCAGCCCTGCGATCGCCACACCCCCGAGCCACCGCGTCCACGCGGCCGCGCCGCGCACATGCGTCGTTGTCATGGTTCCCCCCTCACCCGCCCAAGACGAGGTCGCCGCCCGGATCGTCAGGGCGCTTGCGCTCGCCGCGCCCTCGGGACGGCTCTCAGCGCGGCCGACGGGGCCGCAACCAAACGCGGCCCCTTGGCCGCGCTGTCGATCCCACGGGGCGTGCCGCCCCGCCCCGCGGGCACAGCCCGCGGGGTCCCCACCCTGCTTTCGGCGGCACTCGCCGCCGGGCCGCGCCGTGCGCGGCCTGATTCGTGCGCGCGGTGCGAAGATTGGGACGAGTAGTAGATCAGGTCGTCGGGAAGCCGCGCTTGAGGAGCAGCGCCCGCACCTCCGGATCGCGGCCGCGGAACCGGCGGTACGCCTCGCCGCGGTCGGTCGAGTTGCCGGGGGCGAGGATGTGCGTGCGCAGCTTCTCCGCGATCGTCGCGTCGAACATGTCGCCCGCCTCCTGGAACGCGAGCCGGGTGTCGGCGTCCATCACCTCGGACCAGAGGTAGCTGTAGTAGCCGGCCGAGTACGCATCGCTGCTGAACAGGTGGGCGAACTGCGGGAGGCGGTGGCGCATCGTGACCTCGCGCGGCGCGCCGATGCGGGCCAGCGTGTCGCGCTCGAAGCCATCGACGTCGGTGATGCCGTCGGGCCGCGTGTGCAGCTCGAGGTCGACGATCGCCGACGACAGGTACTCGACGGTCGCGTAGCCCTGGTTGAACCGGCGCGCCCGCTCGATCTTGTCGAGCAGCGCCTGCGGCATCGCCGCGCCGGTGCGGTGGTGGCGCGCGAACCGATCGAGGATGCGCGGGCTCAGCACCCACTGCTCGTGGACCTGCGACGGGTACTCGACGAAGTCGCGCGGCGTCTCGGCGAGGCCCGGGTAGCGCACCTCCGACAGCAGCGAGTGGAGCGCGTGGCCGAACTCGTGGAACAACGTCTGCGCGTCGTCGAGCGAGATCAGCACCGGCTCGCCGGGCGCGCCGCGCACGAAGTTGTTGTTGTTCGACGTCACCGGCAGGACCTTCGTGCCGGTGAACGTCTCGTGCTCGCGGTGCGCCTCCATCCACGCGCCGGACCGCTTCGCCGGCCGCGCGAAGTAGTCGCCGTAGAAGACGCCGACCGTCGCGCCGTCGCGCCCGCTCACCTTCCAGACCCGGACGTCCGGCTGGAAGACCGGCACCGTGCCGGTGATCTCCTCGAAGCGCAGGCCGTAGAGCTGCTCGCCCATCCACATCGCCGCCTCGATCATGGAGTCGAGCTCGAAGTACGGCTTGAGCTCGTCCTGATCGAGGTCGTAGCGGGCCTTGCGCACCTTCTCCGCGTAGTAGAGGTAGTCCCACGGCTCGAG
The DNA here is from genome assembly GCA_035546475.1 of Kofleriaceae bacterium. Taxonomy (GTDB): domain Bacteria; phylum Myxococcota_A; class Polyangia; order Haliangiales; family Haliangiaceae; genus UBA2376. The sequence goes on along the minus strand of DASZXE010001181.1, from coordinate 4,090 downwards.
CGTGATCGCGGCGTCCTCCTTCGCGGCGATCGCCTGCATGTCGGCGACCTCCTCGCGGACGCGCGCGACCGCGGCCGGCCACACGCGCATCATCAGGTCGCGGGCGCGCGCCGGATCGATCGCCATCGTGTCGGACATCCGCCAGGCGGCGTGCGACGGATAGCCGAGCAGCTTCGCCCGCTCGGCGCGCAGCCGGACGATCGCCACGATCGTCGCGCGGGTGTCGCGCTCGTCGCCGTGGTCGCCGCGGTCCTTGAACTTCTTCCAGACCCGCTCGCGGAGGTCGCGGCGCGCCGACGACGTCAGGAACGGATCGACGCTCGAGCGCGTGTTGAGGACGGCCCACCGGCCGGCGAGCCCGCGCTCGTCGGCGGCCGCCTTGTACGCGGCGACGAGATCCGGCGGCAGGCCGGCGAGGTCGGCGGCGTCGTCGAGCACCGTCCAGGTGTCCTCGTCGGCGAGCAGCTTGTTGTTGAACTCGGTGAAGAGCGTCGCGAGCTGCTGGTTGATCTCGCCGAGGCGCGCCTGCTGGGCGGCGTCGAGCCGCGCGCCGCGCCGCACGAAGCGGTCGTGGGTGAGCTCGACCAGCCGGCGCTGCTCGTCGGTGAGGCCGGACGCCGCGCGCGCCTCGTGAACGGCGGCGATGCGGGCGAACAGCGCCGGATCGAACGAGATGCGATCGGCGGCGGCGGTGAGCCGCGGCGACCAGGTCTCCTCGACCTGCTGGACCTCGGGCGTGTTGACGCTGCTGCTCAGCACGCTGAACAGCGCCTCGGCGCGGCGCTGGTGGCGGCCGAGATCCTCGAACGGCGCGATCGTGTTGGCGAACGTCGGCGGCGCCGGATCGGTCGTGATCGCGGCGAGCTCGGCTTCGCGCAGCGCGATGCCGTGCGCGAACGCGGCGGGGAAGGCGGCCGGCGTGACCCGGTCCCACGGCGGCACCCCGCCGTGCTCGCCGGGCCAGGGCGCGAGCAGCGGATCCCGATCGGCGATCGCGCGCAGGCGCGCGACCTCGGCGGTGGCCGCCTCGTGCGAGGACGACGACGGGATGGACGGGGCGGGTGGCGCGGACGGCGTGGGGTCGGGCATCGGCGGTACGGTAATGTTACGGTCGCGCCGATGATCGACCACGTCAGCATCCACGTCACCGACGTCGCGCGCGCCCGCGACTTCTACGCCAAGGCGCTCGCGCCGACCGGCTACACGGTGATCCGCCAGTACCCGAGCGCCGAGCAGCCGGTGGCGGTGGGGCTGGGCATCGGCGGCAAGCCGGACCTGTGGCTCATGCAGGGCAACCCGGCGCAGCAGCAGCACGTGGCGATCCGCGCGCAGACGCGCAAGGTCGTCGCCGCGTTCTTCGAGGCCGGCCTCGCGGCCGGCGGCAAGGACCATGGCGGCCCGGGCGTGCGACCGCACTACCACGAGGCCTACTACGGCGCGTTCGTCCTCGATCCCGACGGCAACAACGTCGAGGTCGTCTGCCACGAGCCGTACATCGAGTGAGGCTGGCAGTGGCCGGGCCGCCGCGCGAGGCTCCGGCGGAGCGCGGGCCGGGGGCGTTCGTCGCGGTCCCCGAGGTGGCGGCCGCGCGGCGTGGGGCTTCGCCGTCGGTGCAGTAAGCTCTCGACGTGGCTCCGCCCGGCAGGCGACGCGTGGTGCTGACGAACGAGACCGTCGCGGAGTTCCTGCGGACGACGTCGCTGTTCCGCGGGCTCGAGGCGGCGGTCGTCGATCGCATCTCGCCGCACCTGCTGGCGAGCGAGCACGACGCGGGGACGGCGATCATGCCGGCGGGCGCGCCCGAGGGGCAGTTCGGGCTGCTCATGAGCGGGCGGGCGTCGATCCGGCAGGTGCACCCGACGACCGGCGCCGCGACGATCCTCGAGGAGCTGCGGCCGGGCGACTTCTTCGGCGAGGCGGCGGCGCTGCTCGGCACCGGCCAGAGCCACGAGGTGCACGCCGAGGAGCCGTCGACGGTGCTGGTCATCCCGCGCGACGTCCTCGCCCAGCTCGTCGGGCGGGTGGCGCCGTTCGCGCACGCGGTCGCGCGCCGGCTGGCGGTGCGATCGGTGCAGCAGTCGGCGGCGTCGCTGCGCGCCGGGCCGGGCCCGACGGGCTCGACGATGCCGCCGCCGATGGGCGCGCCGGCCGCGAGCAGCGGTGGCGCCGGCGGGGGCGTGGGGGCGCCGGGGACGCTGCCGCCGGGCGCCCGGATCGCCACCGGCGAGTTCGCGCCGATCGCCGACGACGCGTTGCGCCTGGTGCGGGTCGCCAGCTACCCGCTCGACGACAAGGTGGTGGCGATGCTGCCGGGCCGCGCGATCGCGCAGCACCGGCTGCTGCCGCTCGAGCTGCGCGGGCGCGTGCTCACCGTCGGCATGGTCGACCCGTTCAACCAGCTCGCGGTCGGCGAGCTGCGGCGGCTCCTGCCCGGCATCGAGCTGTACGTCGTCGCGATCACCGCCGACGACTTCAACGAGACGTTCGTCCGCCTGCGGCTCGATCCCGGCGGCGTGCGCACCGCCGCCGGCACGACCGCGCCGGAGTCGCTGTCGTTCGACGTCACCACCGACGAGCCGGCGAGCAAGGTCGTGAGCGCGATCGGCGACGAGGTGGTGCAGCTCGCCAACCGCATCTTCGCGGCGGCGATCGACCGGCAGGCGTCGGACATCCACATCGAGGGGGAGCCGTCGTCGGTGCGCGTCCGCTTCCGCATCCAGGGCGCGCTGCACGACTGGGAGCAGCTCGTCGCGCCGTCGTTCGCGCGCGGCCTCGTCGCCCGCATCAAGGTGCTGGCCGGCGTCGACATCACCGAGCGCCGGCTGCCGCAGGACGGCCGCATCGGCCTGCGCATCGGCCGCCGCGACGTCGACCTGCGCGTCTCGACGATGCCGACCCTGCGCGGCGAGAAGGTCGTGATGCGCCTGTTCGAGGCGGCGACCATGACCCGGCCGCTCGACGCGATCTTCGTCGAGCCGCGCACGCTCGGGCTGGTGCGGGCGGCGCTCGCGCGGCCGTACGGCGCCGTCATCGTCGGCGGGCCGACCGGCTCCGGCAAGAGCTCGACGCTCTACACCTGCCTGCACGAGCGGCGGCGCACGCGGCCCGACACCAACATCGTCACCGTCGAGGATCCGGTCGAGTACCGGCTGGCCGGCTGCACGCAGGTGCAGGTCAACCACGCCGTCGACCTCGGCTTCGCGTCGATCCTGCGCGCGTTCCTCCGCCAGGACCCCGACGTCATCATGGTCGGCGAGGTGCGCGACGCGGCGACCGCGACGCTCGCGCTCGAGGCGGCGATGACCGGCCACCTGCTGTTCACCTCGCTGCACGCGAACAACGCGGTCGCCGCGCTGCAGCGCCTCGAGAACCTCGGCTGCACGCGGCCGCTGATCGCGCAGTCGGTCGCGCTCATCGTCGTGCAGCGGCTGGCGCGCCGGCTGTGCCCGCTGTGCGTGAAGAGCGACCTGCCGCCGCCGATCATGCTCGAGAGCCTGGCCGCGCGCGGGCTCGCCGACCGCGCCGCCGCGGTGCCGCTGCCGCGCCCGGTCGGGTGCAACGAGTGCGGCGGCACCGGCTACGTCGGGCGGGTCGCCGTGCTCGAGGCGCTCGAGCTGCGCGACGCGACGAGGAACCTGCTCATGGCCGGCGTGCCGCTCGGCGAGATCGAGAAGCAGGCGACCGACAGCGGCGCGCTGGTGCCGTTCCGCCGCTACGCCGCGCTGCTGATGGCCCGCAACCTGATCTCGCCGAGCGAGGCGCTGCTCGTCGTGACCTGACCGCGCGTCGGTTACGATGCGTGGCGATGGCCTTCCTGCCGAGCCCGGCGCGGGCGGTCCGGTGACGGCGTCGCGCGTGGCCGCCGGCGTGCGCGCGCGGCTGGCCTGGTGGCTGGGGCCGTGGTCGGCCCGCGCGGCCGAACCGGCCGGGGTCGCGCGCGAGCGGGTCGACGTCCACGGCGGCTCGTTCCTCTACCGTCCGCGCGGCGAGCCACGCGCCGCCTGGTTGCTGAGCCCGGGCATGCACCTCGCCGGCCCCGCCGATCCGCGCGTCGATCGCTTCGCCCGCGTCATCGCGTCGGCCGGCGCGC
>DASZXE010001180.1:0-9718 GCA_035546475.1 Kofleriaceae bacterium | reverse complement strand
CGCTCGACGGTGACCGGCCCATCCTCGGCCAGCTCCTCGATCTCCATGCCGAGCCCCGCGAGCCGCCCAGGCTCGATCTCCCGGTGCGTCGGCGAACGATTCGGACTGCGCGCGCTCATGGCCGCGCACGCTACACCAGATCCGCCCGCCGGCGCCGGCGCTCCTCGCCGTCACGCACCTGCCAGCTCCGCAGGCGGGCCGACCGAGCACGGGGGCCTCATCACCGCGGGGTCGCAGCAGACGCGCCGGCCCATGCGAGATGCTGGATGAGGCTCTCCGATGTCCAGTTCTGTGTGATGCCGCCGATCGACGGTGTGTCGCTCGTGTATCTGTCCTTGAGCATGATGCGCTGAGCCCTCGCGGCACGAGCGCCGTCGAGGGCGGGCGACGGGCCATGCCCGAACACCACGCGCGCGGCGCTGCATCGAAGCCGCCGTCGCGCGGCGGTCAGGCGCGGGCGGGGGGCAGCGAGACGACCGGCAGGCCGAGGTCGCCGAGGAGGCGCTGGAAGTCGTTCGACAGCTCGCGGCGCGGGCGGATGGCGTCGGGCGTCATGGCGGTCGCCAGCCGCAGCCGCGCCTCGTGCATCCGCCACGCGATCGTCCCCTCGCTGCACTTCTGCACCACCGCCGCCTCGCCGTGAGACATGCCCTGGAGCGCCACCAGCACGACCGACGTGCGCATGTCGCCGGGCAGGGCGTCGAGCGCCCGCAGGAGCCGCGCGTACGTCCGCCGCAGCTCGGCCGCACGCGCCGGATCGCCGGCGGCGTCGACCTGGACCGCGAGCTCGATGCGCGGATCGTCGAGCGAGTCCTCCGGCCGGCGGCCGCGATCGCGCCGCGCGTTGAGCGACCGGTTGACCGCGATCCGGTAGACCCAGGTGAAGAACTCGCTCTTGCCCTCGAAGCCGGCCAGCCCGCGGTGCGCGCTCAGGAAGACCTCCTGCGCGATGTCGTCGGCGTCCGACGTCGACCCGGTCAGGTGGAGCGCGAGTGCGTAGATGCGCTTCCGGTACCGCTTCACCAGCTCCTCGAACGCGCGCGGATCGCCCGCCTTCGCCTGGGCGACCAGGCGGGCGGCGGTCTGGGCTTCACGCTGCGCGGGAGTCATCGACACTACTTGGACGCGCCGGTCCGCCCCCAGCTTTGCACAATCTCTCGGGGACAGGATCCGGGATCCTAACGACCCGAACTCACTTCGAAAAAAACGGCCACCGCGAAAATCATCCGCGACGACGAGGTTCCCCCCGCGACGATTTTCGCGGTGCCCTCCCAAAACCAACGGATCTCGAAGGGATAGGACCCCAGATCCTGTCCCCGCTCTTTTCGCGGTGGCGCCTGAAAGTCTAGTGAACACGCCAGGTTGCGACCCAGGATCCTGTCCCCTAGTTCAGGACGCGCTGGGCGGGGCGGGCAGGGGAGGCGAGCGAGAAGGGCGCGATCGTGGCGTCGAAGCCGGTGCCGTCGTCGCGGCGCATCTGGTAGCTGCCGTGCATCGTGCCGACCGGCGTGGTCAGCACGCAGCGCGACGTGTACTCGAAGCGCTGGCCCGGCGCGAGGCGCGGCTGCTCGCCGACCACGCCGTCGCCGCGCACCTCCTCGACCTTGCCGCCGGCGTCGGTGATGATCCAGTGGCGCGTGCGGAGCTGGGCGGTGGCCTGCCCCTCGTTCACGATCGCGACCTTGTAGGCGAAGACGTAGCGGCCCTGGTCGGGCGCCGATTGCTCGGCGACGTAGGTCGACGTGACGGTGACCCGGATCCCGTGGGTCACCGCCGTCGAGGTGGGCTCGGCGAGGACGGTCATGGGCCGAACGTGACGGAGGCCGGCCCCGCGCGCAAGGGGGCGCGTACGCCGCCGCGGGCCAGCTCAGCGCTGGTCGATCGGCACGTACGAGCGGGTCGTCGCGCCGGTGTAGATCTGCCGCGGGCGGCCGATCTTCGTCGTCGGGTCGTCGGCCGCCTCCTTCCAGTGGGCCAGCCAGCCCGGGATGCGGCCGAGCGCGAACATCACCGTGAACATCGGCGTCGGGATGCCGATCGCGCGGTAGAGGATGCCCGAGTAGAAGTCGACGTTCGGGTAGAGCTTCTTCGAGATGAAGTACTCGTCCTGCAGCGCGATCTCCTCCATCCCCTTGGCCAGCTCGAGCATCGGGTCGTTGATGCCCAGGTGCGCCAGCACCTCGTCGGCCATGTTCTTCAGGATCTTCGCGCGCGGGTCGAAGTTCTTGTAGACGCGGTGGCCGAAGCCCATCATCCGCTGGTTGGACTTCTTGTCCTTCACCTCGGCGATGAACTTCTTGTAGTCGCCCTTGTACGGGCCGTTCGGGTCGACGATCTGCTCGAGCATCTCGAGCACCGCCTGGTTGGCGCCGCCGTGCAGCGGGCCCCACAGCGCCAGGATGCCGGCGGCGACCGCGGCGTAGACGTTGGCGTCCGAGCTGCCGACCATGCGCACCGTCGACGTCGAGCAGTTCTGCTCGTGGTCGGCGTGCAGGATGAGGAGCTGGTTCAGCGCCTTCACGACCACCGGGTCCGGCGTGTACGGCTCGGCCGGGACCGCGAACATCATGTGCAGGAAGTTGGCGCAGTACGACAGCGCGTTCTGCGGGTACATCATCGGCTGCCCGATCGTCTTCTTGTAGGAGAAGGCGGCGATCGTGCGGACCTTCGACAGGATGCGCGTCAGGTGCAGATCCATCGGCGCGTCCTTGTCGAGGCAGTCGGGGTAGTACGCCGACAGGGACGCGACCATCGCCGACAGCACCGCCATCGGGTGCGCGGTCGGCGGGTAGCCCTCGAAGAAGTGACGCATGTCCTCGTGGATCATCGAGTGGTACGTCAGCTTGCGGCTGAACTCGGCGAGCTCGGCCGTGTTCGGCAGCTTGCCGTACATGAGCAGGTAGCTCACCTCGACGAACGTCGACTTCTCGGCGAGCTCCTCGATCGGGTAGCCGCGATAGCGGAGGATGCCCTGCTCGCCGTCGAGGTACGTGATGGCGCTCTGGACGGCGCCGGTGTTCATGTAGCCGCTGTCGAGGGTGACGTAACCGGTCTGCGCGCGGAGCTGGCGGATGTCGATGGCGTGCTCGTTCTCGCTGCCCACGACGACGGGCAGGTTGTGCTCTTTGCCATCGGGGAAGGTCAGCTTGGCGGTCGTTCCGGTCATGTGCGACTCCAGGGCAGGTGGGCCTCGATCAGATGCCGCGAGGCGTCGAGAAGTGGCGCGAAGCTACCAGATCCCCGGCGTTCGACGCGGCGTGGCGCGGCCGAAAACCGCGCGCCCGCGTCGGCGAGCCGCTAGGCTCGATGGGGTGAAGCGCCGGCTCGACGGCGGGCCCGCTCGCCGGCCCGAGGGCGAGAGCAACGCACCGACGTGGTTCGTCTACGTGCTGGTGTCGGCGCGCGGCCGCACGTACGTCGGCGTCGCGCTCGACGTCGAGCGCCGCCTGCGCCAGCACAACGGCCTCGTGCGCGGCGGCGCGCGCGCGACCCGCGCGGGACGGCCGTGGCGCATCGGGCAGGTGGTCGGTCCGGTCGCGAGCCGGGCTCGGGCGCAGGTGCTCGAGCACGCGCTCAAGCAGCGAAGAGGCCAGCGGCGTCTGGCGCCGTTTCACGTAGACTCATGAGGTGGCCGACTCCGACGCCGCCGCCCTGCCGGGACCCGACCTGGCCTTGACCTGGCGGGTCTCGACCTCGCTGGCCAACGCCCGGCCCGGCGAGGTCCTGCTCCTCGACGAAGACGGCCAGGTGCTGAGCGCGGCGGCGGTGCGGCGGCAGCAGCTCGCCGGCTGGATCGGCGCCGGCGGCGTGGCCGGGCTCAGCATGGCGGCGATCACGACGCTCATGGGGCCGTGGATCGGCCTGCTGACCGGCGCGGTCTTCGGCCTCCTGATGATCCGGCAGACGCGGGCGTGGCGGCGGGCGCGGCACGCGCTGGTGCTGGCGTCGGCGGGCCGGCGCGACCAGGCGCTCGTCGAGGTGGCGCGGCTCGAGCGCGGCGCGGTGAGCGAGCCGATGCGGCCCTTCCTTCACTACCTGAAGGGCAAGCTCGAGTGGCAGCGGGGCAACCTGAGCGAGGCGCTCGGCCTCTACGACCGCGCGCTCGGCGCGGTGGCGCAGCGCAAGCGGCGCGCGATGTACTGGGTGTGCGCGTTCGATCGCGTGCAGCTCCTGGCGGTGATGGGCAAGGTCGACGCCGCGCGGGCCGCGCGCGCGGAGCTCGACACCGCGCCGCGCGGCGACTACTTCCAGCTCGAGCTGGCGCTGACCGAGCTGGTGATCGCGTTCGCCGGCAACCAGCTCGACCGGCTGCCGCCGGACGACGAGCTGTACGAGTGGTCGAAGACCGCGCTCGGCTGCAGCCGGTTCGGGACGAACCTGGTGCTGCTCGCGTGGGCGCTCGGCGGGCGCGGCGACCGCGAGATGGAGCGGCTGCTCCTGCGCGAGGCGGCGCCGCGACTCACGACCGAGTTCCTCGCCGAGAGCTTCCCGGCGCTCCACGCCTGGTACGAGCAGCGCCGCACCGCGGTCGGCGCCGATCACGACGACGACGACTGACCGCCGACCCACGCCGACGCGTCGTCGCCGGCGGGCAGCGCCGCTACTGGACGACGAAGAACGGCGACTGGCCGAACGGCGTGTTGAACCGGTGCGTGTAGCCGACGCCGAGGTAGACGGCGTGGCCGCTCTCGGAGAGCCCGTAGTCGGCGGGGTCGTTGGCGTAGTCGCCGACCGGCTTCGTGTAGCCGGCGGCGCCGAGGGTCGCCGTGATCAGGTGCTCGTAGCGCGAGCCGAACGCGTACGCGCCGGTCACCTCGGCGCGCCCGGCGAGCCCGACCAGGCTGTCCGAGCCCGACTCGCTCATGAGCTGCGTCTGGAACAGCGCGAAGCCGGCGCCGAGGGTCGGCTTCACGCAGATGTGCCCGGTGCACACTTCCTTGTAGATGCCGACCCCGACGTCGACCACGCTCAGTTGCTCGGCCTGGAGGTCCTCGCCGACCTGCGTGCCCTCGAGGAAGCCGACCAGGCCGACGCCGGCCTTCGGCAGGAGCAGGTAGTCGCCGGTGATGCGGAAGCCGGCGCCGCCGCTGTCGTACGCGTGGCTGTAACCGAACTTCACCGACTCGCCCAGGAGCTGGCCGCCGAGCGTCCACGTGTACTCGTGCTTCGGCGCCACCTTCTGATCGAGGAGCGACGGCGGCGGCGCGACCGTGAAGTTCTGCGCCGTCTGCGAGCCGGTCGCGCCGGTGTTGCCGGGGTTGCCCGTGTTGCCCGTGTTGCCGGTGTTGCCCGTGTTGCCGGTGTTACCGGTGTTGCCCGTGTTGCCGATGTTCCCCGTGTTGCCGTCGGGGGGCGGCGGCGGCGCGTCCGGATCGATCCCGGCCTCGCGCATCTTCGGCTTGATCGCCTTCTCCATCAGGTTGTCGGCCTGCTTCACGGCGCGGTCGTCGCCGCCGTGCGCTGCCACCGCGCGGCACGCGGTCAGCGCCTCGCCGAGCTTGCCCACGTGGTAGAGCGCGAGGCACAGGTTCGCGTAGTAGCGGCCGTCGGGGACGAGGTCGATCGCCTTCTGGAACCGATCGGCCGCGTCGCTCGGCTGCATCGGCTTGGCCATCAGGAAGGCCTTGCCCTCGTCGTTGTACTTCTCGGCCTGCATGTGGAGGTCGTCGGCGAAGGCAGGGCGCGGCGCGGTGGCGGCGGCCGTGACCGCGGCGAACGAGCCGGCGAGGGTGGCGGCGAGCAATCGAGACCAGGCAGGCATAATTCCTCCCGTGGTGACGGCGGGGACGGCAACGTCGTCGTCGTCAGGACGGCGCGCCGAGCATAACACCATTGCCCGGCCGGTCCGGGCCGCGGACCGCGACACGCGGGCGCGATCGCGCGCCTGCCTGACCGCGTGACCTCGGCTACGAGCCGGCGCGCGTGCGCAGGCCCTCCGCGAGCACCATGCGCGCGGCGGTGTGGGCCTTCAGGTGCCACAGCTCGGCGTTGCCGAGCAGCACGGCGACGTTGAGCTGCGGCTTCTCCGCCGGCGCGAAGCCGACGAACCACGAGTACTGCATGTACGGCGCCTCGTCGCGCGACAGCGTGCCGGTCTTGCCGGCCACCTGCACGTCGGGGATGCCGCGGCGGCCGCCGAACGCCGCGGCCGCGCTGCCCTCGGAGCAGGTCTTCTCCATCATCGACGCCAGATCGCCGGCGACGCTCGCGTCGAGCACGCGGGTCGGCGCGGCCGGCGCGGGCACCGGGTGCTCGCTGCCGTCGGGGCCGATGAACGCGGCGATGAGCCGCGGCTGCACGCCCAGGCCGCCCGACGCCACTGTCGAGGCCAGCATCGCGCCGCCGAGCGTCGACAGCTCGACGCCGCGGAAGCCGGCCGCCGTGCGCGCCAGCTCGAGGCCGCGCTCGGCCGGCACGTCGACCTGGCCGAACGTCGCCGGCGCCGGGAAGGTCAGCGGGCGGTCGAAGCCGAGCCGGTGCGCCGCGCCCGCGAGCTGGTCGGGCATGAGGTGCTGGTGCGCGAGCTTGGCGAGGATCGCGTTCTGCGAGTGGGCGACGCCGAACGCCAGGTCCTGGCAGGCGCGGTCCTGGCGGCTGTCCTCGAGGTTCGACTCCATCACCGACCGCACGCCGCCGTGGTAGCAGACGCGGGTCGACGGCCGCACGCCCTGCTCGAGCAGCGCCGCCGACGTCACGATCTTGAAGACCGACGCCGCCGGCGCCCAGGTCGTCAGCGCGAGCGTCGGGTCGTCGATGCCGTCCTTGCCGCCGTCGGGCGACTCGGTGCGGCGGCCGGCGAGGGCGAGCACGCGGCCGTCGGGGGCCGTCACCACGATCGCGCCGCGCGGGGCCAGCGCGCTGGCGAGCGCCCGCTCGGCCGCCGCCTGCAGCGTCGGATCGAGGGTGAGCACGGCGAGCCGGCCATCGCCCATCGGCGCCACGAACCGATCGCCGCGCCGCTCGATCCGCGAGAGGTCGAGCTGGTCGGGCGCGACCGGGGCGGGCGCGGGCGCCGGCGTCACCGCGCGCGCCGCCGGCGACGCGGACGAGCTCGGCGGGATCGCGGCGGCCGCCGCCTCGGGCACGCTCAGCGAGCGCGGCGAGATCGAGCCGACCGCCCACGCCTTCGCGCCGACCTGCGAGCCTGGGTCATCGCCCCCCGCGAGGATCGCGACGCCGGTGAGGGCGGCCGCCAGGGCCAGGCCGAGGGTGACGCGGGTCCGCGCGCGGCGAGCCATGGTGGACGTGCATAACTCACGACCCGCGTCCCGGGCAAGAATCAGTTGCTCCTGGTCCGACCGCATCGACGCCTGCTCCCTGAGCTACCTTCTGCGCGCATGTCCACGCGCATCTGTGCAAGCGTAGCGCGCCTCGTGCCGATCGTCGCGCTGGCGGCCTCGGCCGGTTGCCCCGGCAAGGCGAAGCCGCTGGCGCCCGCCGCGCCGCAGGTGACGTCCTTGCCGCCGACGACGATCGCGGTCGGCGACTGCGGCGTGCCCGAGCACGACGGCGTGGTCAGCGCGACGCCGCGGCTCCGGCGCGCCGATCAGGACCTCGACGGCGATGGCCATCCCGAGGCGGTCGTCGCCGACGAGGCGATGTGCGACGCCCAGCACAACTGCTACTGGAACGTCTTCCTCCCGGCGCCCGACGGCGGCTGCGCGCGCTTCGCCGGCGTGCTGCCCGGTCAGAGCCTCCAGCTCCTGCGGCCGGGCACCGGCGGCGTGCCGGCGCCGGTGCGCGCCGTCTGGCAGCTCGCCGGCGGCCGCGTGCTCATGCAGGAGTACCAGTTCCGCCGAGGCGGCTACGCGCTGGTCGACACGCTCGTCTGCCGGCGCGAGGACGACGACCGGGTCCTCTGCGCCGAGGACGCGCGCTGACCGGCGCCGGCGGTCGTCGCCCGGGGCCGATCACCCGCGCGCGGCGGGGATCGCCCGGGTGGGACATCCTGGTAGGCTCTCACGCGACGTGAGCGACTCCGGCCGCAACCGCACGGTGGTGACCGCGATCTCGAAGATCAGCGAGCGCCCCGCCACGTCCAGCGCGTGCCTGGTCGTCATCTACGGCCTCGACCTCGGCCGCAAGTACAACCTGGTTCGCCCGCAGATGGTGATCGGCCGGTCGAGCAAGGCCGACATCTGCATCGATCAGGAGGCGGTCTCGCGCAACCACTGCAAGATCATGAACGCGGGCGGCTCGGTGCTCCTGCGCGACATGGGCTCGACCAACGGCACCTACGTCAACGACGAGCTGGTCGACGAGTACGTGCTGCGCGACGGCGACTTCATCAAGGTCGGCCGCTGCATCTTCAAGTTCCTCAGTGGCAACAACATCGAGAACGCCTACCACGAGGAGATCTACCGGCTCACCACCGTCGACGGGCTGACGCAGATCTACAACAAGCGCTTCTTCACCGAGACGCTCGAGCGCGAGATCGGCCGCGCCCAGCGCTACCACCGCGACCTGTCGCTGCTCCTGTTCGACATCGACAACTTCAAGCGCGTCAACGACACCTACGGCCACCTCGCCGGCGATCACGTGCTCAAGCACCTGGCGACGACGGTCCACCACCGCATCCGCAAGGAGGACGTGCTCGCCCGCTACGGCGGCGAGGAGTTCGCGGTGATCCTGCCGGAGATCGACGCGCACAACGCGCTCAAGTTCGCCGAGAAGCTGCGCCGCCTCGCCGAGCGCACCAGCTTCCGCTTCGAGGAGACGGAGATCACGATCACGATCTCGCTCGGCGTCGCGACGTTCGGCGCCGACGTCCCCGATGCGCAGGCGTTCGTGAAGCTCGCCGACGACCGGCTCTACGCGGCCAAGGCCGCCGGCCGCAACCAGGTCGTGGGCGGGTGAGCGTGGCGGAGCCGCCCGAGCCGCGCGATCGACGTCCGCCGCTGCGCACCGTGATCGCCGACATGGTGCACGACCTGCGCAACCCGCTGTCGGCGCTGGCCGGCAACCTGGCGCTCCTGCGCGAGGAGCTGGCCGGCATCGCGCTCGGCCGGGTCGCGCAGCAGTCGCTCGACGACGCGGTGGCGCTCGCCGACCGCGCGCTCGCGATGGTGACGACGATCGCCGACGTCGACGCGCTCGAGGCCGGCGCGGTGCAGGCGCGCCCGCGGCCGACGCAGCTCCGCGCGATCGTCGACGAGGCGCTGACGACGATCGCCGCCGACATCGCCGCCCGCGCGCTGACCGTCTCCGTCGCGGTCGATCCCGAGCTGGTGTTCGACGTCGACGGCCGGCTGGTCGGCCGCCTGGTGCAGAACCTGCTCGACAACGCCGCGCGCCACGCGACCCGCGGCGGGCGCGTCGAGGTGGCGGCGTCGGTCGGCGCCGACGGCGCGCTGGCGCTGTCGGTCGGCAACAGCGGCCCGCCGCTGTCCGCCGACGAGCGCGAGGCCCTGTTCGCCCACGACTTCCGGCTGGCGGAGCGGCGCGCCGCCGCCCGCCGGGGCCGCGCGCTCGGCATGTACTTCTGCCGCCTGGTCGCCGACGCCCACCGCGGCACGCTCTCCGTCGAGGAGCGCCCCGGCCTGCCGGCCACCTTCGTCCTCCGCCTGCCCGGCTAGTTCCAATGCCGTTCACTTACGGCGCCTCTTCGGCGGTGGCCGTTTGCGGGCGTAGTTGCTCATCTTGATCTTCACGGCGCGAGGAAAGACGCGCTCTGGACGCCGCGGGGGAAGGACGAAGCGACGCATGCGGTCGCGCATCG
>DASZXE010001179.1:0-6728 GCA_035546475.1 Kofleriaceae bacterium | reverse complement strand
CGGCGCGACGGGTCCGCAGGGCCTCGCGAACGCGCGCGTGGACGGTCGGGGCGTCGACCAACGCGTCCTCGCCGAAGTTCGCGTCGCGTCGGTCCAGCTCGGCGATCCACGCCTCGGCGGCGTCATCGTCCTCTTCGGGGTTCACGCTGCGCGCAAGGGCGCCCGCAAGGCGCAACCGCTCGCGCGCGGGCAAGTCGAGTGCGTCAGCAAGCACCTTGGCGGCATCAGCCATGGGTGGATTGTAACCCGTCTCGTCCTCGTAGGCTCCCATCTGACATGCCGCGCCCGGCACGCGCGTCTCCGGGCGTGCGCCTCGCCCTCGCGCTACTCGGTCTCGTCGCGGCGTGCCGGCGTAACGCACCGATCGCCCGCCCGCTGATGCGCCGCCGGCAGCGCCGCCGACCGACGCCGCGCCGGCGGTCTGCGGGCCCGCCATCGACGGAGGCGGGGCTCCCGACGCCGCGCGACCGGATGACGCGGAAACAGTCACGGTCTCGCTCGCGATGCCGGCGGTGCTGCCATGCACGCGAGCAGTGACCGCAGTCGGCCGCGCGACCTCCGGCGCAGCTGGGCCGTATCGCATCGAGCTCCTCGACGACCATGACACGGCGGTGGCGAGGGTCGACGACGCGGCGGTACCTTCGCCGCCTTCCCAGGAGATCGCCTTGCCTGCGCTCTGGGTGTAGTTCCCATCCTGCCCCGCTTCAGCGACGTGGTGCCTTTGCTGGCTTGGGCGGCGTGAACGGGATGATCTGCGCGAGCACGTGGACCTCGGCCTGATAGTGCGCGGCGAGCAGCGCCCACGCTTCGTCGAAGCGCTCGCTCTGCGCCCATCCGCGCGCAGTGAGGATCGGCTGGGCACCGTGGCCCCAGCGCATGCCGCTGAGCTTGAGCCGCTGCGCGACGAGCGTCTTGCACGCGGCCTCGACCATGCCAGAGCCGATCGGCAGGCCCGCATCGCGCAGGGTCGCGTAGTCCATGCGGTGCCTGTGCTTGCGGAAGTACGAGGCGCAGCGACGGATGACCTCGAGGCGCGGGTGTTGCTTGCGCAGGTGCTCGAGGGCGCGGATGACCCGCAGCACCCCGCCCGGCTCATCGCGGAGGACCTCGCGCAACTCCTCGTAGCGATGGCGCGTCTTCATCGTGCCGTCGCCATACGCAGCGGCGATCGCGGCGTGCAGGTGCTCGGTGGCGTGGAAGAAGTCGAGCGCCTCGACGCCGTCGGGCAGCTCGTCGGTGAGGAACGACCAGTTGTCGTCGACGCCGTCGGCGATCTTCACGATCTTCAGCGTCGGGTTGCGCCGCAGCGCTGCGCACAGCTCCGCGGCGAGCGACGCCTTGAGCGTGCGCTTGTGCGGCTCCGGCGCGCGCGCCATGCGGATCGCACCGAGCAACTCGCCCTCGGCATCGCAGAACGACAGCGTGGCGCAGCCGACCTCGCGGTATCCGGCCGGCCCCTTGCTGATGCGGCCCTCGCGAGCTGCGGCATCGCGGATGGCCGCGGGCTTGTTGCCGCCGTCGATCGGCGCCAGCACGCCGTCGATCGAGACCGCGACCGACACCGCGCCCTCGGGCACGACCAGGCCGTCGCGCAGCGCGGCCTCGTGCTCCTCGCGCCTCGCCTCCCAAACCTCCGACAGCTTCTTCGGCAGGCGGTCGAGGCTGCTCTTCGACGGCGTCATCGACCCGATCTTCTGGAAGGTCTCGGCCGCATTCTGCGGCGTCATCTGCGCAACGACCCACAGCGCCTGCTTCGCCGCCTTCGGCGTCCACGCGTCGACGATGCCGAGCCGCTTCTCCATCGGGCTGACGCTCGACACGCTGTCGTCGCCGCGGTCGCGGTACAGCCAGCGCTCGACGGTGACGGGCCCGGCGGCGGTCGTGTACGTCTGCGCCGCACGCAGCACGCGACGGTGCACCGTGCCCTCGATCTCGATCGCCGCCGCGTCGAGGTCGTGGGCGGCCATGATCTCCGCCGTCAGATCCTGCTGGATCGCGACGAGGCGCTGATGCAGTTCTGTCTCGACTTCCTCGAACCAGCCGGGCTTGTAGTCCTTGCGCACGCGCTGAGCATCCACGAACGCCCTGACCATCGCGACCCTCTCGTCGAGCGTCGGCTTGGTGGCCCTCGTCTTCGGCGTGGCATCTCGCACGGCATGCAGCTTCGTCATGCCCGGCTAACCATGCGCAATCGATCCGGATTCCCGAGCCCGCGTGCCCGCAGGATCAGATCTGCACCCTGCGCTCTGGCGCGTCCGTGCAGACCGCGCGCTCGCCGCGCACGGATTCTGGCTCCGCCTCGCCTGCAACCAGGAATGGGGCGAGCAGCCGGAGTTGAACCGGGACTGCGACGCGACGTCGTGCAAGCCGACGATCCTCGGCCTGCCGCTCCCCCGGCATGTGCCGGAGGCTGAACAGCGAGTGCCAGCACGCTGTGAGGCCGCCGTGGCGCCGAGCGGACTTCCCAGGCCCGGCCGTCGTCGACCGCTGGCTCGCTGCCGGCGCCCGCGTCCTCCGCACGACACCGTCGGCGCCATTACCGTCACCATCGACCGCGCGGGGGAAATGGCCGTCACCACGATCGATCCCCGTGCCACCATGAACGAGCCGTGCTCTCCCGGTAACCAACCATCGTCCATGCTCCGCCTCGCGGCCCTCGCGGCCCTCCTGCTCGTCGCCGCCTGTGGCCACGACGCCGCGGCGCCCGACGACGCACCCGCGGATGCCTCCGCCGACGCGCCCGTGGATGCGCCCCCTGACGCGGCGATCGACGCGCCCGCGGATGCGCCCCCTGACGCCGCGGTCGTGAGCTGCGTCGGTTCGCCGGTGATCTCGGTGCGCGTCCAGTACCGCGATGGCTTCGATCGCACGCTCCCCCAGCCGGACGTGCGCGCGATCTTCCTCTACCCCGACCACAGCACCGTCGTCGCGGTGACCGACGCCGACGGCCGCGTCGCCGCGCCGGGCGTCGACGGCACCACCGTGTTCCTGTCGGGCGTCGCAACCGGCGAGGCCCGCATCCACGTCTTCACCCGGGTGCCGGCGTGCGCGACCATCGAGCTGCGCCCACCGCCCTGGTACCAGATCACCAGCGGCACCGCCCTCGGCGACGCGTCGTTCCGGTTCGCGGCGCCGCCGGTGTGGCTCAACGGCGTCTACGGGCCGTGCGGCCTCTCTGCGGTGTCGAGCACGGCGGTCGCGACCCGCACGATCCTGGACGTGCCCACCTGCGAGTACGAACACGACGCCACCCTGCTGGCGTACGCCCGCGACAACGTCGACATCACCGGCTGGACGACCCTGACCCACGTCGACCTCACCGCCATCGCCGGCCAGACCGTGATCGTGCCGCCGCTCGATCCGCCGGTACGGGCGACCGCCCACTGGTCGAACGCGGAGCCGGGTTGGAGCCACACCGACACCATCTTCTTCGACGGGCCTGGCCTCCACTGGACGGGCGCGACGCAGACGGCCAGCGTGCGACCGACGACGCCCGACTTCGACCACGTGTGGGGCGTGGCGCCGCTCGGACCTGCGACGATGATCTCATGGTCGGCCGAGGACGCGCCGGTGCCACCCACGGAGCAGCACATCGTCGAGCGCGTGCAGCCCGCGCCAGCGCTGGTGGGGACGATCGACGTCGCGGACGCGATCGGCACCCTCACCCACACCGCCGCGGGCCTCGGCCCGGCCGGTGGCTTCTCCGTGACGTGGAGCTGGGGCGGCAACGCGAGCCACCACGGCGACCTCGCGATGGCACTCGTCCACGACCGCGGCAACCAGGGCCGCGACGTGCGCGTCTACGGGCCCGGCGACGGCGATCACCTGCTGGTCCCGGGCTGGCCCGCGGAGCTCGGCCCGCCGCCGTCCGCCCCGGATCAGCTCGAGATCGAGGAGCTGTACGCGTTCGATCTCGACGGCGACGCCACGTACGCCGATGGCCTCGCCACCGGCCAGCTCGGCCGCGACTACCACCAGGCCTACGTCGCCCCGGAGTTCCCCGGCGTGAGCTACTGGCGGTCGACGAAGCTGCCGCGATTCCCATGAAGGGCGCCGCCGCACCGCCGCCGTCGACGACTTCACCCTGCACGCCGATGCCGCCGTCCGCGGGCGCCGGCCCCGTCCGCGTCCTCGCCGAGCGCCGTCACCGCTCCCGACGTCATCGCCGCATCCTTGCCCACCTCGGCCTGCCCACCGAGCCGCAGGCGACCACCCCCGCGGGCGCCCAGCCCCAGCCCGACCTCTGCTCGGATGGCTTCGGCCCCGCCCCCGACCTCTTCGAGCGTCGACCGGCCCCACCGGAGGCCTGCCCGATCGCCGGAAAGCCGAGGACATCGGTACCCTGTCGCACGTCGCCGTACAGCTATTCCGTCGGGTCAGTGGACCAGCTGTCGAGGGTCGGGAGATTGTACGTGCCGTGATGGATGAACAGCCCGGTCGACCTCACCGCTTCTTCGACCTCAGGATATGGCTGGCTGGTCGCAATGAGCAGTCGTAGATCATGTCCCGGATGGATGAGCAAACGCCCAGGCACGGCCAGCTCAGCCCACGCCAGCTCGCGCAAGCACCGACGCAGGACAAACAGGGAGGCTGTACGATCGAGCCACTCGCCTTCGCGAGGCGGGTCGCGGTACCCGTCGAGCAGGCCGTCGATCCCGCCGTCGCGCCAGTACTCCAGCCCGACCACCATCAGCTCCGCGACTCCGACCGCCCGCGCGAAGCGCTCGGCCGCGGCCACGTACCTGTCCTCGGTGACCAGGTACCTGGCGGGCGTAAGTACCTCGCCACCCCACGTCTGTCCGAGTTGCGAAACCGACGTCCAGTCCTCGGACAGAAACCGTCCGCGCCGCAGCATTGTCGCCGAGTACTTGCTGACCTCGATCACGTTCATGGTCCGACTTGCTCCGTGAGGTCTTCGTTGAACGTGCCGTCCCGCGTATCACGATTCCGAAGGTTGTCGGCGCTGCCGGTCGCCTTCTTCCAGATGCCACCATTGTGCTGATCCGCGTCGGCGCTGATGAACTCGTTGCCTCGCCGGTACACGGGCTGGCCGTGGGCCCTCTCGCGCGTGCGCTCGAAGCCAAGGCTACGCGCAAGCGCGTCGTAGTCGAGCCTCGCCTCGAAGTTGCAGAAGATGCAAAGCCCATCAGCGTTCGGCAGTTTGCGATATGCGTCGCGAAGGTGAGCGGCGATCTGGTTCAGCTCTCGGACAGCATCGGTGTGCTTAATCGTGTTGTTGGCAAGGCCTTCTTCTAGCGAGGCTACGCGGGCCTGCAGCCTTGTCAGCCGCGCGGACAGCGCCTTTCCGGGACCCTTTGTGGGTGCATCGGCCAGCACCTTCGCGATGGCCTCTCTGACATTGGCGCAGTCGCTGCACAGGGTCAGGACACTCTCGCCGTCGGCGCGCTTGCGCACTCGAAGGTGATGGACTGCGTCCCCGAGCTGAACCTCACGCTCTATGGAGACGTGGGGTTCCTCTGGAGAACGGGGCACCCTTGGCTCCGACACGGGTTCTGGAGTGTTGCCACTTGATCGCCCCGACGACAGTGGTGAGCCGTTCGCCGTAGAGCCTTGTTCGTGCGAAGAGTCACCGGCCCCCTGAGTTCGGGATCGCTGGCGGACCGTGCGGGCGAAGCCCATCAGCCGGTCGCGAGTCGTGACTGCAGCAGCTTCGACCTCGGGATCCGTCGTGCGGGGACTTGCGGGGCGAGCGGCGGCAGAACCTGGGCTGGCAGGCGAATCGACTGTGGGCCCGCGGCCAGCGGTTCCGCGAGGCGCCGTACTCGCGGGCTCGCCTGCGTCGTCGCCGGCCGCGCCGCCGCGGCCGGCGCGCGCGGGGTAGACGGTCATGAAGACGTTCATCGCGAGCTGCATCCAGCCTTGCCGGGTCTGGATGTTCTCGTAGAAGGCGTGAGGATCCTCGCCGGCGTCGACGCCGACCGAGAGCGCGACCTCGGCCCAGGCCTCCGCCTCCTCGGGGTGGGTGTTGATCCAGACCGCCAGCGCGGCGAACAGCGATCGTCCGGCGTAGCCGACGAACTCGATCTCCGCGACGATCGCCGGCGATGCCTCGAGCAGCAGGCCGCCAGTGGCGACCACGCCGACGGCGGCCAGGGGCGCGGCCACCAGCTCAACGGTCACCCAGGTAGCGCGGTCGAGCCCGCGCAGGTGGCTCACGTCGTCGCTCTCGCCCGTTAGCACCCGGAGGTCGGGGCCGGCCTGCTCGAACGCATTCAAGTAGGGTTCGCCGTCCACCGCCTGCTTTGACTCCGTCCGCTGTTCGAGGTCGAACACGGCGGCTCGGGCCATGACGATCTCGACCTCGAGGCCGTGTTGACCGACGCCGAAGCGGCGTGACATGTCGAGCAGCCGCTGCGGGTCGGTGATCGTTCGCATCCGGTCACCGACCGCCTCGGCGAGGACCGTGGCCTCGGGCCACATCTTGCGTTTCGCGAAGTCGATGGCCTGGGCAAACGCGGTGTCGAGCTCGGCGTAAGTCTCGACGCGTGGCGGCGCCACGCCGTGGGCCGCACGCTGTGCGTCTGCGACCCGGTCGGCCTCGAGCACCTCATCGAGTTCCTCGATCGCGTGCTGATCGCCGTCGGCGACCGCCTCGTAGAGCCGCGCGATACCGTAGCCCTGAACCCGGATGCCGACGTCCGGCCCCATCGTCGTGTCGACAAACATCGTGTCGCGGTACGGCCCCGGCTTCGTCGGCGTGAACGTCA
>DASZXE010001178.1:0-17542 GCA_035546475.1 Kofleriaceae bacterium | reverse complement strand
TGACGTTCACGCGCCCGCGCACACGCGCACGCGCACGCGCGCGGTGCAGCCGCCTCACGCGCAGTCACCCCGGGCCGGTGAGCATTTTCGAGGGGAGCCACGCGCACGAGACACCGTAGAATGCATGGGGATCAAAGCATGAGCTTCACCGATCGTGATCGCAGCGACGGCTTCGGCGGCCGTCCCTCCACCACCTCCGACCTGGATCGGCCCTACGGCGAGCGCTCGCTCGGCGCCACCACCGACGCGCCGGTCCAGCTCGACGTCGGCGGCCTCCGCGTGCAGCTCAGCGCCGAAGCCGGCGGCGGCGAGTCGTCCGACGCCGTGCAGGCGGCCGCCGATCGCGGCACCCGCGGCCCGAGCACGCGGCTGCCCCACCGCGACGCCATCCAGCGGGCGTTCGGCCGCCACGACGTCGGCGGCGTGCAGGCCCACGTCGGCGGCGAGGCCCGCGAGGGCGCCGAGGCGATGGGCGCGACCGCGTTCGCGACCGGCGATCACGTCGCGTTCGCCGACGAGCCCGACCTCCACACCGCCGCGCACGAGGCGGCGCACGTCGTGCAGCAGCGGGCCGGCGTGCAGCTCAAGGGTGGCGTCGGCGAGACCGGCGACGCCTACGAGCGCCACGCCGACGCCGTCGCCGACAGGGTCGTCGCCGGCGACTCCGCCGAGGGCCTCCTCGACGAGATGGCGGGCAGCGGCCGCGGCGGCGGCGGCGTGCAGCGCGCCGTCCAGATGGAGCGCTTCATCGGCATGCCGGCGAAGCACCACCTCCACATCGAGATCAACCAGGACCACTACAAGTTCGGCGTCGACAAGGGCAGCCGCATCGAGCTGGGCAAGAACGGCGTCTACAAGCTCGACCAGCTCAAGGTCGCCCGCAACTACCTCGTCGACAACGGCCTCACCGCCAACGGCGGCCAGGCCTGCATCGACTGGCTCGAGAGCGAGTGCCAGGACCACGAGCACTGGGACGAGGATCGCGCCTACAAGCCGTCGTGGGAGGGCGTCGAGCAGGCCAACCCGCACGCCGAGCACATCCTCTCCCACGCCGACGAGCGCGGCCTCGACCGTGGCGGCATGGAGAACGCGCTCGTGCAGGCGCGCGCCGAGGTGCTCGAGCAGGAGTCGCCGCACCTCGAGGCCGGCCACCACTACACCGAGGGCACCGAGGAGGGCGACCTGGAGAGGGTGCTCGAGGAGACGACGCTCGACGAGATCCTCGCCGGCTGGTCGGGCTTCCACACGACCGACTACGACCACAAGAAGCTGGCCGAGGAGTTCAAGCGCTGCGCGAAGGAGTTCCTCCGCGAGAAGCTCCGCGACGAGTTCCCGCTGCCGACCGGCAAGTACGACATGTGACGCGACGCCGGCGCCGCGCGGCCGGCCGTCGCGATGTCGTTCAGCTGGCGGTGACCGTCCCGCGACGTCGATCGCGTCCAACCCGTCGATCGAGACGAGAGATCGCTTCCAAGCTTGCTCGGTCCCGCCGGGGAGCACGACGAGCGTCGGCGGTGACCGTGCCGCGACGTCGATCGCGTCCAACCCGTCGATCGAGACGAGCGATCGACGCGCTGGAGAGCTCGACCGCCGGGTCACTGCGTCCCGGACGTCGCATCGCTCGGCGTGATCAACCCTCGGGCGGAGGCGCGACGGCGCGACGGCGCGAAGCCGCGACGGCCCGGAGGCGCAGGCGCGATCCTCGACGGCGCGGTCCTTCGACCGCGGGCTCGCCGGCGCTGCCGCGGCGCTCGGGACGAACGGATCCATGGATCGTGCGCGACGGCGTGGCGGCCTCGCCGGCACGGGCGCCCGTCGGCGGCGCGCGGCGAGGCGGAGCGTGGCTACGAGGCGGCCTTCTGCTCGGCGGGCGTCTGCGTCGCGGCCTTGTCGTCCTCGGCCTTGTGCTTCTGCAGGAGCTCGACGGCCTTCGCGTAGGCGCGCTGCTTCTTCGCGCCCTGCGGGTCCTTCGCGCCGCCGGTCATGCCGGCGTTGGTGAAGCCGCCGGCCGAGTTGCGGACCATCGGCGACATCTGCATGTACGCCGCCGAGAACAGGAACGCGTACTTCGGATCGGCGGCGTTGCGCGGCTCGGCCTTGATCGCCGTCACCGCCGCCTCGAGCTCGCCGGCCTTCTGCTCCAGCGCCGCCTTCTCCGCCGCGTCCTGCGTCGCCGCCGCCTGCGCGCGCAGGTCCTCGGCGCGCTTCTGCATGAACATCAGCGTCTGCACGTAGCTGGTGCGGAACGTCACCTGGATCGGCCCGCGGCCGATGAACGTCTGATCGAACGAATTCTCGTCGGCGCCGTTGATCGCGCCGTTCGGATCGACGCCGGCGCGGTGGCCATTCTCCGCCTGCCCGTAGCGCATCGGCCCGTCCATGATCGGCACGCCGTCGCCGTACTTCTGGCCGGTCGTCGCCGCCGTCGACGTCGAGACCTCGACCTTCGACGGATCCGACTCGAAGTTGGTCCGGTTGGTCTGGCCCTCGGTCAGCTTCGTGAAGGCGGTCTCGCCGGCGGCGTGGGCGAGGAACAGCGCCTGCGCCTCGATCGTGTCGATCATCATCGTGTCGAACGCCTGCTGGCAGTACGTCACGTACTTCGCCAGCTCCTCCTCGGCGTGCGCGCGGTTCGCCGCGCCGTCCTTGCCGCCGCCCTGGCTCAGCATGTAGTCGAGCGCCTGCTTGCCCTGCGCCGCCTGCAGGATCTGGATCAGCTCGTCCTTGGTCAGGCGGAACTTCGACTTCGTCACCGCGGCGCCGTGGGTGTTGGCCGGATCGCTGGCCGGCTTCAGCACCGGGCCGCCCGGCTGGTTGATCGACTGCTCGTACGTGCTCGCCGACTGCGTGCTCTTGCCGGTGCCGTCGTCGACGGCCGTCTTCGGATCCTGGCTGCCGTACGCGGAGCCCCAGTCGGCGCGCGCGATCGACGCGCCGCCGCCGCGCGTGATCGTCGCGGGCGCGCCGGCGAGGATCGCGTCGACCGCGCGATCGGCCTCGACCTCCGCCGCGTCGCCGGGCGCGCTGACCTCGAGCTTCGCCTGCGGCGCGCCCGCCGCGGGCCCTTGCTGCACCGTGTGCGCGACCTCGTGCGCGATCAGCCGATCGCCCGCCGGTGTGCCCGGCTGGTACTGGCCGGCGCCGAACCAGATGTCGTGGCCGGTCGCGTAGGCGAGCGCGCCGAGTCCCGCGGCCGAGGCGTGCGCCGCGGCGTCGTCGTGGACGCGGACCGTCGACAGGTCGGCGCCCGTCGACGCCTCCGCCCTCGACCGCAGCGCGGGCGGCAGGCCCTGGCTGTGCGTCCGCTTGCCCGGCGCCGGACCGTCGCCACCACCGCCGACCTCGCCGCCCTCACCCGTGCCCTTCCGCGCGATTCGCATGCACGGTGGAGCCGGCACGCTCGACGGTGTGACCGCGATGGTTGAACCGCCGGGCCGGTTCGTACGCCCGCCAACCTCGCGGCGCGAGAGCAAGCCGTGGCCCGGGGCGCGGGCCCCTCGACATCGGCGCGCGGCGGGGTGAGGCTCGGCGGATGCTCGGACCGGTCGGCCATGTGGGCGCGCTGTTCGCGTACGCGTTCACGCGGCGGCGCCACCAGCGCGACGACGCGGCGGCGCAAGCGGAGCTGGCGTGGCGCGGCGAGGGGCTGCCGCCGGGCCTCGAGCTCGAGTGGCTCGGCGCCGCCGGCTTTCGCCTCACGTACGAGGGCCAGCACCTGCTCGTCGATCCGTACCTGACGCGGCTGCCGCTCGGCGATCTGCTGCGGCGGCGCGTCGTGCCGGCGGCCCCGGCGGCGCTCGCGCACGTGCCGGATCCGATCGGCATCATCGTCGGCCACACCCACTTCGATCACGCGCTCGACGTGCCGGCGCTCGCGATCCGCGCGGGCTGCAAGGTGTACGGCTCGGCGTCGCTCGCGCGGCTGATGGAGCTGCACGGCCGGCGCGACCTCGCCGTCGAGGTGACGCCGCACGCGCCGATCGCGATCGGGCCGTTCACGGTGCGCTTCGTGCCGAGCAAGCACTCGAAGCTCGCGGCCGGCCTGTGGACGCCGTACGACGGCGAGATCACCTGCGAGCACACCGACGAGCTGACGCCGCAGGCGTATCGCTGCGGCGCGATCTGGGGCATCGAGCTCGAGGTCGGCGGCGCGCGCCTCTACCACACCGGGTCGTGCGACCTCGACGAGGACGCGGAGATCCCGCGCGGCGTCGACGTCTTCCTGTGCGGGATCGCGGGCCGGCGCTTCACGAAGAAGTACGTCGAGCGGATCCTGCGCCGCGTCGAGCCGCGGCTGGTCGTGCCGTGCCACCACGACGACTTCTTCCGGCCGCTCGCGCAGCCGATGGGCTTCTCGCTCAACGTCGACCTGGCCGGCTTCACCGACGAGGTGCGCGCGGTGTCGGCCGACTTCCCGGTGCGCACGATCGGCCTCGGCGGGTCGGTGGCCGGCGCGCCGCGCGTGTAGCATCGCGGCATGGTCAGTCACTGGTTGATGAAGACCGAGCCGGAGACGTTCGGCATCGACGATCTCGCGCGGGTGAAGGTCGAGCCGTGGACCGGCGTGCGCAACTACATGGCGCGCAACCTGATGCGCGACCGGATGGCCGTCGGCGACGAGGTGCTCTTCTACCACTCGAGCTGCGAGCCGCCCGGCGTGGCCGGGCTCGCGAGGGTGGTGCGGACCGGCGTCGTCGACGCGACGCAGTTCGATCCGAAGAGCCCGTACTTCGACGCGGACAGCAAGGCCGACGAGCCGCGGTGGATCTGCGTCGACGTGGAGTTCGTGCGGAAGCTGCCGCGGCTGGTGGCGCTCGGCGAGCTGCGGGCACATCCGGGGCTCGGCGGGATGATGCTCCTGCAGCGCGGCGCGCGGCTGTCGGTGCAGCCGGTCGGCCCGGAGCACTACGCGATCATCGTCGGGCTCGCGGATGCGCCGGCGCCGGTGCCGGCGGATGACGCGAAGGCGAAGGCGAAGGCGAGGAAGGCGCCGGCGAAGACGACGCCGCCGGCGAAGAACCAGGCTGCCGCTGCGAAGGCCAAGGCGACCGGCGCCGGCGCGAAGGCGAAGGGCGCCGGCGCGAAGGCGAAGGCCGCCGGCGCGAAGGCGAAGGCGCCGAGCCCCAAGCCGAAGGCGGCGGCTCCGAAGCCGAAGGCCAAGGCGAAGGCCCCTGCCCCCACGGCGAAGCCCGCGAAACCGCGCCGCTAGACACCGCGCTCGCGCGCCGCCTTGGGCCGCCTCCCGCATCGCGCAGAGCCGCGGCGCGCCTGCGAAATCCGTCGGCGCCGCGCCCTGACGGAGGCCTTACACGCGGCCGTAGATCCGCGGGCCATGGTCGCGCGTGCCAGGGGACATGACCGACCGTCCTCGCCCATCGTCGCTGGTCCGCTGGCTTCGTCGTCACAGCCTCACCGCGGTCGCCGCTCTCGGCGGCGCGGTCGGCGTCGCCTACGCGGCCCACCACGCCACCCCGCCCCCGCGCCACGACACCTCCATCCAGACCATCTTCAGCACCATCAACCCCGGCAAGACCGCCGACCTGCCGCGCGACAAGGCCGTCGACACCGTGCAGATCGCGCTGCTCCTCGACACCTCGAGCAGCATGGACGGCCTCATCAACCAGGCCCGCTCGCACCTGTGGAACATCGTCGAGCAGATGGGCCAGATGACCCGCGTCGTCGACGGCAAGCTCCGCGGCGTCAAGGTCGAGCTCGCCCTCTACGAGTACGGCAACAGCACGATCTCGCCCGCCGACGGCTACATCCGCCAGATCCTCCCGCTCACCGGCGACCTCGACAAGGTCTCCGAGGCGCTGTTCCGCCTGTCGACCGACGGCGGCGACGAGTACCCGGGCGAGGCGATCACCGTCGCCGCGCGCGACCTCGCCTGGTCGAACGAGCCGGGCGCGCTCAAGTTCGTCTTCGTCGCCGGCAACGAGACGTTCGATCAGGGGCCGATCAGCGCCGCCACCGCGATGAAGGCGGCCGCCGCGCGCGACATCCACGTGCAGCTCGTCTTCTGCGGCAACCAGGACGCGAGCTGGGACTCGGCCGCGAAGCTCGCCTCCTCCGACCTGACGACGATCGATCAGGACGCGGTCGCGCAGCAGATCGCGGCGCCGCAGGACGCCGAGATCCTGCGGCTCGGCCAGCAGCTCAACGGCACCTACCTCGCGTACGGCGTCGAGGGCGCCGCCGCGGCCGCGCGCCAGGCCGCCGCCGACGCGTCGTCGGCCCACCTGGGCGCGAAGGTCGCGATCGAGCGCAGCCAGCTCAAGGCCAAGGGCAGCTACAACAACGCCGGCTGGGACGTCATCGACGCGACGAACGGCGACGGCGACTTCCTCGGCAAGGCCGACGACGCCGAGCTGCCGCCGGAACTGCGCGGCAAGTCGCTCGAGGAGAAGAAGCAGATCGTCGCCGCCAAGGCCGCCGAGCGCGCCGCGATCCAGGCGCAGATCGGCAAGCTCGAGGCCGAGCGCGCCGGGTACCTCGCCAAGCAGCAGCCGCAGACCGGCGAGGGCAAGATGCTCGACACCCAGTTGCTCGACTCGACCCGCAAGGTCGCCGTCGAGAAGGGATGGAAGCTGTGAGCTACCGCGACGACGATGCGGCCCGCGCGGGCCGCGCCGAGACCCTCATCCGCGAGATCGCCGAGCTCGAGCGCCAGAAGGTGGCGCAGCTCGCCGCCGACCAGCGCCTGGTCGACGCCCGCCGCGAGCTCGTCACCCTCCAGGCGCCGCTCGCCACCACCCCACCCGCCGCGGCCGCGCCCGAGCGCGCGCCGAGCTTCGGCATCCACGCGCTCGTCTTCTCCGCCGCCGCGGCGGTCGCGTTCCTCGGCTACACGCTCTTCACCTGAGCGGCGCGCGGCCGGCGGCGCTCGCAGGTTGGCCAGGACAACGAGTGCGGCCGGTCCGCGCGGGCGCACTCGATCGGTCGATCGACGCAACACACGCCAGGAGCCATGGGCCCGACGCTGTCAGCGGGTGAGGGCGAAGCAGGCCATCACCGCGGCGGCGATTGTGATCGCGCCCGGGTCGTGCGCGGTGGCCGCCTCCGCCTCCTGATCGTGCTCGGTCAGATCGATGTCGGGCGCGTGGCTCCGGCGCGACATCTCGTCGGGGTTTACGTCCTCGAGGTGGAGCACCGCGCCGAGGCTCGCGCCGGCCGCCGACGCGAGCGCCTCGGCCTTCGCGCGCGCCGACCGCACCGCGTTGGCCCGCGCCTGCGCGCGCAGCTCGCGCAGCCTCGACGTCCGCGGGTGCACGCTGACGATCGTGTCGGCGCCCGCGTCGACGATCGCGACCAGCAGCGGCTCCAGCGCCGCCAGGTCGCGCACGATCGCGTGGAACTGCACGCTGCCCTGGTAGCCGACCTTGCGGCGGTGCTGGTAGTCGCCCTCGTGGGCGTCGGCGAGCGTCGTCTCCGACGCGGCGACATCGGCATCGGCGACGCCGAGCGCGCGCACGCAGTCGCGCACCGCGCGGGCGGCCGTGCGGACCGCCGCGAACGCGTCGCGCGGGTGGGCCGACACGCGGTTGACCGCGAAGCGCACCGAGACGTGATCCGGCGCCGCTCGCAGGAGGCACGTTCCGAAGGCGTTCACACCCTGCGGCCGCGAGATGCTCTGGTTGACGTACATGCCGCGAGTATCGGACGAAGCCGGCGCGGGCGGGACGGCATTCCGGGCGGCGCGCGGGCCGAGCGGGCCGAGCGGGGCGAGCGCGGGCCGAGCGGGCCGGCGGGAAGATCGGCGCGCCGGCGCGTCGGAGGAGGGCCGGCGGTCGTGGCGACCGGCGGCCGCCGAGGAGGCCCATGCGCGCGATCGTCCCGAGGATCCTGCCCGTCTCCGACCTGCCCCCAGCCCCCGCGGTGCGCGCGGCGCGCTGGACGCACGCATTCCAGCGGACCGCCGACCCGCGCGCCGCCGCCGGCGACGCCGCCCAGGGCCGGCTCGCGCTCGAGGACTTCGTCGTCAGCGCCGCCGCGGCCGACGGCGAGCTCCTCGCCGGTGATCGCCGGCTGCCGGCGGGCCAGAGCGAGCTGGTGGCGGTCGCGCGGGTGCCGGCCCGCGCGGCGCTCGTCACCGTCGCGGTCGACGTGACGATCGAGGCGCTGGTCGCGAAGCTCGTCGTCCGCGCCGGCCTCGGCCGCGCGCGCCTCGCGCTCGAGCTGGCGGTCGCGTCGGCCGGCGGCGACGAGCTCGCGCGCGTCGCCGTCGAGCTGGTCGACCTCGCCGCCACCGGCCCCGACGCGGCGGCGTGGCCGGCGACCGCGCTCGTGCGCGCGCCGATGGCCTGCACCTTCGCGCGCGCCGCCGGTGAGCCGCGCGACCTCCACGTCGCGCTGCGCGCCCGCTGGGACGTCGACTGCGGCGCCTGCGGTCAGTTCCTGCTGCGGGGCCGCGCGCACACCGCGCCGCCGGCGATCACGCTCGCGCCGCGCGAGCCGGCGGCGCCGCGTCTCGCGCTCACCAGGTGATCGACATCGAGCAGCGCCACGGCGACCACACGGCCGGGTTCTGCGCCGCCAGCGCGCAGACGTGGGCGAGCGCGTCCTCGGCCTCGCGCCCCTTCCGGTCGAGCGCGCCGGCGAGCAGCCACCACGCGCGCCAGTCGTCGGGGTGCGCGGCCGTCATCGCCCGCGCCTGGTCGGCGGACGGAGGGTGGCCGGCCGCCGCGTCGATCGTCCACGCGATCGTCTGGGTCGGATCGAGCGCCAGCGCCGCCGCGACGTCGCGCGCGAGCTGCGGATCGCCGGGGTGGAACCCGTGCCGCAGCACGGCGCGCACCGCGTAGACATCGGCGTCGGCGAGCGCGCGCTCCGCCGGTGCCGACGTCGCCGCGTCGTCGAGCCGCACCGTGAAGTGCCAGACGGTCTTCTTGCCGTTCAGCAGCCAGTCGCGCACCGCCGCGTCGAGCGCGCGCGGCGGCAGGTCGGGGAAGACGTCGCGCCAGGCGCGCGCCGGATCGTCGGGCACCTCGTCGAGGTGGTACTGGAAGCGCGCCAGCTCGGCCGGCCGCACGTTGGCGAGGAACGAGTAGATCGCCCACACCGTCACGTAGAAGCGGTCGTCCTTGCACGCGACCTGCTCGCACGCCATCACCTCCTCGGCGCGCTTGAGCCGGCGGAAGCGCAGCTCGTTGACGATCGTGTCGAGCGGCGCGCCGACGTCGACGACCTTGCGATCGACGTCGAGCTGCACCGTCTCGAAGAACTGCGCGAGCCCCTCGGCGAACCAGGCGGGCTGGTGGTGGATCGCGTTCCACGAGATGACGTGCGTCAGCTCGTGCGCGATCACGTGGCCGTCCGACTCGTCGGTGTCGGCGGCGTAGACGATCATCGGCTGCCGCATCGTGTCGTCGAACGACGCGTACGCCTGGAACTGCTCGGGCACGAACGCGCCCACCTCGTCGCCGTCGCGCAGCGCGACGACGAAGCTCTGCCCGGCGCCGGGCAGGTCGGGGAACGCCATGCCGTAGACGACCTGGCGCAGGTGCTCCATCTGGCGGATGAGCGTGTGCGCGCGGCGCGACGACGCGTCGGTCCACAGGCGGAAGTGCGCGCTCGTCAGCTCGCGCCAGGCGGGTCCGCCCTTGCCGGGCACCGGCGGGATCGCGGGGCCGCACGCGGCGGCCACCAGCGCGACGAGCGCGGCCGCGCGCGCCGACCCGACGCGCGCCGGCACGCCGGAACCATCGCCGCGGGACCGCCCGGCTCCACGCATGTCTCGCAGGCCATGGTGCCACACGGCGCGCCCGCCGGCGTGCCCGCCGGTCAGTCGCGGGGCGGCACCGTCTCGACGAAGCTCTTGCGGGCGCTGATCGCCTTCTGGAAGCGCCGCAGGTTGGGCGCGTGCTCGAGCACCGCCTGGCCCTCCGGGAACATCGACACGTAGGTGAGGATCGGCGCCAGGAAGAGGTCCGCGAGCGTCAAGGTCGGGCCGGTCAGCCACTCGCCGCGGAAGCCGGCCTCGAACAGCCGCAGGTCGCGCTGCATCGCCGGCGTGTCGCGCTCGAGGAGCGCGCGGTCCGGCTGCCTGTCGGCGGTCTTCGGGAAGATGTAGTGGAAGACGTAGCCGGTGACGAGCGTCGCGTACGCGTAGCAGTTGATCACGCTGATCCACTTCTCGGTCTCGGCGAGCTGCACCGGGTCGGCCGGCACCAGCCTCGGGCCGCTGCCGATCGCGTCGAGGTAGTGCGCGATCGCCGACGTCTCGATGAGCTGGACGTCGCCGTGCGTCAGCAGCGGCACGCGGCCCCACGGGTGGCGGGCCAGGTGCGCGGGGCTCTTGAGCGCGATCGGCTCCAGCCGGTAGTCGAGGCCCTTCTCGACCGCGATCATGCGGGCGGTGCGGGTGTACGAGCTGGCGGGCGGACCATGGAGGACGAGCTGGGTCATGGGGGCTTCCTTTCGCCCCCAGGTCGAACGAGCCCTCGCCCGATCGACATCCCCGGCCAAGATTCTCCGCGACCTCACCACCCGCTCCGCGCCCGCTCCGCTCCCGTTCCCGCGGCCCGAGCCCGATCGCGATCACCTCGCCGCGATCGGGCCCGCCGTCGCCCAGCCGCCCGACGCTACGGGACGTTCGCGATCCCGGGCGTGATCGTCGTCGTGAAGTTCCAGTCGTTCGCCGCGTTGTCGGTATCCGTGCCGTTCGGCAGGCGCGACAGCGACCCGGCCGCCGCGTTCGAGTCGGCCTTGGCCGCCGGCAGGAACGTGCCCTCGACCAGGTCGACCGCCGCCGGGAACCCGGTGATCGTCGCCATGATCGGCATCGTGGTCGCCTCGTAGACGAGCTTGTCGATCACCGTGCTGGACGGCACGTCGATCAGCGCGAGCCCGTCGGTCGGACCGTTCTGGAACGCGTCCGTCGCCGGCCAGTCGGCCACCGGCGGCGTGAACTTGATGCCGCCACCCATCGGCGTCACCGCCGCGGCGCCGATCACCAGGTAGCCACCTGCCGGCAGCATCCCGGCCGGGTTGCCGGCGGTGTCGAGCGCGATCCGGTGGTACTCGGCCGCCGGCAGCGTGTTGCCGTTCAGCAGCACCAGCGCCTTGCCGGCCAGGCTCGCCGGCTGGGTTCCCGGGTTGTAGATCTCGACGTACTCCGCGTTGTCGGTGCCGACCTGGTCGTAGTCCACCTCGTTGATCACCAGGTGCGCCTGCACCGCGCTGATCGTGATCATCGACGAGCTCGTGCTGCCGCCGAGCGTCGCCGTCACCGTCGCGCTCTGCGCGGTGCCGCCGTCGACATAGTCGAAGCTCACCGACTGGTGGTCCTCCGCCACCGTCACCATCGCGGGGATGGTCCCCGCGTCGCCCGGCTGCTGCGACAGCGTCACCATCGTGCCGCCCGGCGGGGCCGGGAGGTCGAGCGTCACCGTCAGGTGCACCGTGCCGCCGGTCGTCGTCGACGCGCTCGCCGGCGACAGCGTCACCGTCGACGGCTGCGCGTTGGTGGTGATGACCCGGACCGTCGCCATCATCGTCACCGTGTCGAGCGTCGCCGTCAGCATCGCGGTACCCGTCAAGAGGCCGGTCACCTGCACGGGCGCGCTCATCTGGCCCGCGGGGATGGTGACGCCGCCGCCGTTGACGCTCACCACCAGCGGATCGCTGCTGACGATCGCGACGTGGGTGTCGGCGAGCGCCGGCGACGACAGCGTCACCGTCAGCGCCGTCGGGATCGTCGGCCCGCTCGCCAGCAGCCGCACGAACGTCATCGCCGGGCCGAAGCCGGACAGGACCGGCGGACCGGCGGGCAGGTCGCCCATCGACCGGGGCTCGAGCTTCGACACCGCGCTGCGCAACGCCAGCACGCCGGTCATCGACGAGAACGTCTGGCCCATCATCGGCATCGGCAGCGCGAACAGGAAGTCGTCGACGACGAGCGAGCCGCCGCCCGGCTCCATCGCCGTGAACTCGCCCTGCGCCGCGTTGAGGGCGGTGATCGACGTCGAGCCGGTGCGAACCAGCACGCTCTCGAGCGCGGCCGCGCGGGCGCCGCCGGTCGTCACCTGCGCGGCGGTCACCAGCACCGGCGCCGGCGGGGTGTCGAGCGGCCCGGGCGCGACCGTGACGTCGGTGACGCCGTCGAGCTCGGTCTGGCCGTTGAAGTCCGTCACCGTGCCGGTGACGGTCACGCGGTTGCCCGGCTGCACGGCCGCCAGGAACGGCGAGCCGGCGTTGGTGAACACGAACAGGCCCGAGTAGTCGGCGCCCAGGTCGCCGGGGTCGCCGGCCTTCACCTGCACGAAGAAGCCGTTCGAGCCCTTGCCGGTGACGAGCGCGTTCTGCACCGCGACGACCTCGCCGAACGGGATCGACGTCGGCGTGCCGTGGTGCTTGATGTCGTAGATCGTCGCCGGGCAGCCCTGGCCGCCGGGGTTGAACGTCATCGGGCACGCGTCGCAGGCGTCGCCCTTGCCGTCGCTGTCGGTGTCGAGCTGCGGGTTGCCGGGGTTCGGCGTGTTCGGGCAGTTGTCGACGGCGTTCAGCACGCCGTCGCCGTCGCTGTCGTCCGGGTTGACCGCGGTGCACTGGTCGGTGCCGGCGTTGACCGGGCAGACGTCGCAGACGTCGCCGACGCCGTCGTGGTCCCAGTCGCCCTGCGCGCCGTCGTCGACGGGCCGGATCGGGTTGAAGACCGTCGCGCAGTTGTCGGTGGCGTCGGGCACGCCGTCGCCGTCCATGTCGCCGGCGGCCGGGATGCCGGTGTAGAGGGTCGAGCCGTTGATCGAGTTCGACGGGTTGGGCCGCTTGGGCGTGCAGGTCGGCTCGCCGGTCGGCGTGCCGCACCAGATCGCGCCGTAGGTGCTGGCGCCGGCGCCGGTCTTGAGCGCGTCGTAGGTCTTGCCGATCTCGCTCATCAGGCAGACCCGCTTGGCCTCGCCGCAGACGTCGATCGCGTCGCAGCCGGTCGGGGTCAAGGCGGCGATCACGTCGGCCGCGCCGTAGAGCGGCTTGCCGGCGCGCATGACGAGCTGCACGTCCTTCGGCTCCGCCTCGAGGACCGCGCGGTAGCCGGCGTGGGTCGTGCCGTCGAAGATCGAGATGTCGGCGATCTTGCCGACCGCCAGCGAGCCGATGACGTCGTCGGTCGCCGTCACCGACGCGGCGCTGATCGTCACCATCTTCCAGAGCTGCTCGTCGGTGAAGAAGTCGTGCAGGTAGGTGTGGTTGAACGAGTCGGCGCAGTGCAGCTCGCGCAGGAGGTTGATCGAGCCGGTCGCCGACCAGTCGGTGCCGAGCGCGATCTCGACGCCCATGCGCGCCGCGACGGTGACCTGCGCGGTGTCGCCGTAGAGGCTGATGTTCGAGCGCGGCGACCAGATGAGCGCCGCGTGCTCGTTGGCCATCATTCCGTAGTCGAACGGCCGGAGGCCGACGCCGTGGATGATCGCGGTCTGCGCCGCGACGATGTCGTTCGACAGGCCGGGCGGCGTGGTGTCGAACATGGTCGAGCTGGTGCAGAAGAACTCGTTGCGGGCGACCCGGTCGATGCCCTCCGAGATGTGCGGCTCGTAGCTCTGCAGCGTCGCGATCGTCGCCGCGGTGTCGGGCGTGCCGCCGTAGTTGCAGTCGCCGTCGCGCTGGGTGCCGTTCGAGTCGTCGAGCGGGAAGGTCTGGAACTTCACCGCCGGCTGGCCGAGGCCCTCCTCGTTCGAGGCCTGGTCGAGGTTGCGCAGCAGGCCGGCGCGGCCGCCCGAGCCGACCATCGAGGTCGCGCCACCGAGGAGGAACCGCAGCTCGCCCCAGGAGATCTGGTCGGCGGTCGCGTTGCCGGGCGTGTCGATCTCGGTGTGGCCGCGGCGGCCGGTGCGCCAGTCGTTGCGCTGCTCGTAGCGCTCGCCGGTGTCGTGGAAGGGCGGGTTCTGCGTGTAGGTGATGTGATCGTGCGTGTTGATCAGGCCGGGCGAGATGACGCCGTTCGGGCAGTCGATGCGGGTCTCGCCGCCGGTGGCGCAGGCGGGGCCGACGCAGGTGATCGCGCCGGCCGCGTTGATCGCCACCTGCCAGTCGGCCTGCGGGCCGGTCGGCGACAGCACGGTGCCGGTCAAGAGCTTGGTCGTGCCGCCGGTGGTGACGGTGCAGACCGCGGCGCCGGGCGGCGCGTCGATCATCGACGCATCGACCGTCGACGCATCGATCGAGGACGCGTCGACGTCGGGGCCGTCGGTCACGTGGGCGTCGGTGTCAGCGGCGTCGGGGCCGCCGCCGGACGGGTGGAGGTTGTCGCCGCAGCTCGGGGCCCCGAGCGCGAGCGCGAGCGCGAGGCCCGACGTGGTGGCCAGGAGCCGGAACCGACCGAGGGCAGCCCCGGGACGACGACGAGGACGGCGTGACATGGGGCGCACGCTATCACGCACCTCGCGACGTCACGGTGACAACCCACCGCGACGCGGTGACGCGAGACGAGGATCACCCGACGCTGCGTCAGCGCGCGTGGAACTGCCTGTCCCACCGCGAAGCGATCGGCCGCGGCCCTCGGAAGGACCTCCCGCTCGCCGGCGGTCCGGCCGACGCGCTCAGGCGACCGGGACCGTGCCGACCGTCATCCGGCCGCCGTCGCGCAGCGCGGCGGGGACGAGCGGCGACGGCTCGGTCGTCGACACCAGCCAGAGCTGGTGCGCCGCGCGGGTCACGCCGATGTGCATCAGGTGCCGCGCCCAGTGGACGTCCGGGTACGACTGCGCGTTGCACTCGACCATCACGACGTAGTCGAACTCGAGGCCCTTGACCTGGGTGACGTCGGTGACGTCGACGCCGGGCTGGAAGGTGAACTCGTCGCGCTTGACCCGCCGCAGGGCCGGGATCTCGGCGCGGGCCAGGCCCTGGAAGTAGGCGTCCGCCTGCTCCGGGTGACGCGCGATCACGCAGCAGCTCGCGGTCGGCTCGCGCGCCATGAGGTTGCGCAGCGCGTCGGACAGGAACGCGACCGCCTCGCCGACGTCGCCGAACTCGTGCAGCTCGACCGGCTCGCCCGGGCGGGCGGCCAGCGGCTCGTCGGGGGCGAGCTCGGGGCCGAGCACCTCGCGGGCGAGCAGCATCACCTCGGCGGTCGACCGGTAGCTGAGCCGCAGCGGCCGCACGATCGCGGGCTGGCCGGTCTGCTGGAGCAGGTCGGCCCAGCCGGTGAACCCGTTGTCGAAGACGAGCCGCTGCGCGGTGTCGCCGGCGATGGTGACGCTGCGGTGGTCGACGTTGTTGTCGGGCGCGTGGACCGCCTCGACCAGCACCTTGACCTCGAGCGCGCTGCGGTCCTGCGCCTCGTCGATCGCGACGTGGTGATAGACCACCTCGTCGGCGCCGCCGGGCAGGTAGAGGCCGCCGCGCTTGAGCTGCACGAGGCGGATCAGGATCGGATCGTCCTCGTCGTCGACGCGCCCGGCCGGGTCGTCCTCGTCGGCGGCCAGCACGCTGCCGTCGGCGGTCTCGATCGGCTTGCCGTCGTCGTCGACCGGCGGCTTGGGCGGCGGCGCGATCTGCCGCTTCACCCAGGCGACCGTCTTCTCCAGGTCCTTGAGGCTGACCTCGGCGACGCCGGCGAAGCCGTCGGCGAGCGCGACCGGATCGGTGAGCAGCTCCGACCAGTCGGCGACGACGTCGTCGGCGCGGCGGCGCCAGCGGCGGACGATGCCCTCGAGGGCGACCCGCACGTTCGGCTCCAGGTGGTCGGCCCGCTTGACCCACGACAGCATCGCGGCGGTGCGCGGCACCATCGCCTTGCCGGCGAGCCGCTCCCACTCGTCGCGCACGCTGCCGTCGATCCCGGGCAGCCCCTGCATCTCGTCGCCGGCGGCGCGCACCTGGGCGGCGGCGAGGCCGGCGAGGATCGTGATCATGCGCGGGTGCTTCTTCACGCGCGACACGACCTCGGGCGGGTCGTCGTTGTAGAGGGTCGGCGTCTCTGGCAGGAGCTTGAGCCGGGTCGACCGCGCCCACGTCGTGTAGGTGACGACCGGCACGCCGCTGACGCCGAGCGCCGGCAGCACGCCGGCGACGTAGCGCACCAGCGCCTGCGACGGCACGACGAACAGCATCGCGTTCGGCCGGAAGCGCCGCCCGTCGGCGAAGTTGAGGTACGCGACGCGGTGGAGCGCGACGGTGGTCTTGCCCGAGCCGGCGCCGCCCTGGATGACGACGATGCCGCTCTCCGGGTGGGAGATCAGCTCGAACTGGTCCTTGTCGATGAGCGCCGCGATCTCGGGCAGCGACTTGTCGGCGCGCACCGCCGGGCCGTGGTGGACGCCGAGCTTGCCGCGCGGGCCGGGGGCGACGATCGGGCGGGCGGCCTTGCCCTGGCCGCCGTGCAGCACCGGCTGCAGGGTGCCGACCGCCTGGATCCAGTTGCCGCGGGCGTCCTTGATGAAGGTGCCCTGCGGCGCGCCGATGCGGCGGAGGGTGCCCTTGTTGATGGAGACGTTGCGGCGGGCCTCGACGACGCCGTCGACGCGGCGGCCGGCGATCTCCTCCTCGTAGTCGTCGCCCTCCTCGTAGCGGTAGTAGATCTTCGAGACGGGCGCGTTGCGCCAGTCGACGATCTGCACGTTCGAGGTGCGATCGATGAAGCCGCGCTTGCCGACCAGCACGTCGCGCCGCTTGCCGCCCTCGCGCAGGCGCATGTGGGCGAAGTACGGCGACGCGAGGTCGATCGGCAGCGAGATCGAGCCGCCCAGGCGCCCGCGCAGCGCGGCCAGCCGGGTCATCTGCTCGATGAGCGGGGGCAGGTCCTCGGCGCGCGCCTCGGAGATCTGGTCGCGCAGCGACAGCAGGTCGCGGTCGACGTCGGCGTCGGTCGTGCGCGGGCCGTCGTCGTCGTCGCCCATGGCGGCGCGGGCCTGCACCTGGCCGAGGAGGCGTTCCTCGTCGGCGATGATGTCGGACGCGGGCTTGGGCAGGGCGATGCGTTCGGCCATGGCTCGGGGGCCGCTTCGGGCGGTCGGCACTCATACCAGACCCCCGCCCCGCCCGCCAGCACCCGCGCCCGCTCCGAGTCAGGACCTGGCCAACCGGCGGGCCAGGCGGCTTCGGGATAGCATCGGGCCCATGGGCCCCGCCGGTCCCGCCGGGCCTGCCGGCCCCGCCGGGCCTGCCGGCCCCGCCGGCGCGCCGCAGACCAGCATCGACGGCCTGTCCCGGCACCGTCACCAGCGACACGACGATCAACGGCTCGCTGACGGTGACCGGCGCCTTCACGGTGGGCGGTCGGCTGCTGAACCAGCTGACGACGCCGCGGGTGGCGGTCGGCGTCACGCGGGCGGCCTCCACCGACTCGGGTTCGGGCTACGGGTGGATCCGGCTCGGGACGACCTTCTCGGTGCCGCCCGTCTTCGTGGCGATCAACGACGAGAGCCTGAACGACAGCGGCGCCACGTGGATCCGGTAGGAGCAACCCCGCGCCGAGCTCGGCTCGGGGCCTGTCAGCGGGCGAGGACGATGGTCGGGCAGCGGGCGCCGAGCTCGTAGCCGGGGACGTGGCGCGCGACCGGGCGCCAGTGCGGGGCGAGCGCGGCCGTGGCGGCGGCCTCGGTCG
>DASZXE010001177.1:0-3594 GCA_035546475.1 Kofleriaceae bacterium | reverse complement strand
CACCACCGGCGCCGGCGTCGTCGTCTCGCGTCCGGCCGTCATCGTCGGTGCGCCGCCCCGCCCCACCGCGTCGCCGGCCGCGCCCGCGCGCCCGCGCCGCGCGCGCGACACCGGCTCCGACGGCCTCATCACCGAGCGCAGCCTCGACGAGGTCATCCTCGCCTACCTCTCCGAGGACGGCAGCGAGGAATGAACCGGCCCCGCCGCCCCCTGGCACCCCGCATGCAACAGGTCTCGCCATGACGGCCGACGTCCGCATCTACACGACGCGCTGGTGCGGCTACTGTTTCGCCGCGGTGCGGCTCCTCGATCGCAAGAAGGTCCGCTACCAGAACATCGACGTCGGCAGCGATCCCGACAAGCGACGCTGGCTCGCCGAGGTCACCGGCCGCACGACCGTGCCGCAGGTGTTCATCAACGACCGGCCGGTGGGCGGCTTCACGGACCTCGAGGCGCTCGACGAGCGGGGCGAGCTCGACCGGCTGCTCGCCGGCTGACCGGGGACAGGATCCTGGGTCGCAATTATCTAGAATTGCGTCTGTTTCAGGCGCCACCGCGAAAAATCGCGCGACTCGGCACGCCGGCGACCGGCCAGGTCGCCGGCGGCGCGTCGGGCTGACAGCGCCTCACGACGCGTCGTCGCGGTCGTCGTCGGAGGCCAGCGGCGTGTCGAGCACGCGCCAGTCGGTGCCGGCCGGCGTGTCGAGCACCTCCACCGACTGCGCGGTCAGCTCCTTGCGGATCGCGTCCGCGCGCGCGAACTCCTTCGACGCCCGCGCCGCCGCGCGCTCGGCCAGCAGCTCCTCGACGCGCGCCGCGTCGATCCCGAACCGGCGCACCAGCCGCTCGCGCCGCGCCGCCTGGTAGGCGCGCGGCTCGTCGGCGAACACGCCGAGCGCCCAGGCGACGCCGCGCAGCTCGCGGCCGAGCCGCGCCAGCGACCGCCGCCGCACCGCCTTGTCGAGCCCCTTGCCCTCGTCGAGCAGGCGGTTGGCCACCACCGCCGCCTCGCCGAGCGCCGCCAGCACGAGCGGCGCGTTGAAGTCGTCGGCCAGCGCCTCGCGCGCGGCGGCCGGCAGCCGGTCGACCTCGGGCACCACCGCGCCGTCGCCGCCGTCGCCGCCGCTGGCGACGAAGTCGTCGATGCGGCGCAGCGTGCCGTAGAAGTAGTCGAGCCGGCGGTCGGCCGCCTCGAGGCCGGGGAAGCGCACGCCGATCTCGCGGCCGTCCGCGTCCTTGACGACCTTGACCTTGAAGTCGATCGGCGACCGGTAGTGGTGGCTGACGAAGAAGAACCGCAGCGCCTCCGGCCCGACCGCGGCGGCGATCTGCGCGCAGCCGAAGACGTTGCCGAGCGACTTCGACATCTTCACGCCGCCGAAGTTGAGGAAGCCGTTGTGGACCCAGTAGCGCGCGAAGCTGTCCTCGCCGTGCGCGCCCTGCGACTGCGCGATCTCGTTCTCGTGGTGCGGAAAGACGAGGTCCTTGCCGCCGCCGTGGATGTCGAACGTCTCGCCCAGGTGCGTCGCGCTCATCGCCGAGCACTCGATGTGCCAGCCGGGGCGGCCCTTGCCCCACGGCGAGTCCCACGACGGCTCGCCGGGCTTGGCCGACTTCCACAGCGCGAAGTCGGCGGGCGCGCGCTTGCGCTCGTCGACGTCGACGCGGGCGCCGGCCTCGAGCTCGTCGATCGCCTGGCCCGACAGCTTGCCGTAGGCGGGGAAGGTCGCGACCTCGAAGTAGACGTCGCCGTCGACGACGTA
Source organism: Kofleriaceae bacterium (assembly GCA_035546475.1). Classification (GTDB taxonomy): domain Bacteria; phylum Myxococcota_A; class Polyangia; order Haliangiales; family Haliangiaceae; genus UBA2376. The sequence continues at coordinate 1,831 of DASZXE010001177.1, read as the reverse complement.
CGCCTTGCCGGCGGCGACCAGCTTCTCGGTGATGGCGATGATCTCGGCGATGTGGGTCGACACCCGCGGCTCGACGTCGGGCGGCAGCATGCCGAACGCCGCCATGTCGGCGTTGTAGGCGTCGGCGAAGCGGGCCGACAGCGCGAGCGGCTCGACGCCCTGCTCGTGCGCCGCCTTGATGATCTTGTCGTCGACGTCGGTGATGTTGCGGACGAACTTCACCCGGTAGCCGAGGAAGATCAGCGCGCGGCGGAGGAGGTCGAAGCAGGTGGCGGAGTAGGCGTGGCCGATGTGGGCGGCGGCGTACGGCGTGGGGCCGCACAGGTACATCCCGACCTGCCCGGCGACGAGCGGCTCGAACGGGACCTTCTGGCGGCGCAGCGAGTCGTAGAGACGGACCGGGGTCGCGGACACGACGGCGACGGTACCACGCGGGTCGGTTGCGATACGCTCGCGGCGGTGCTGCGCCTCGTACCCCTGCTCGCCTGGCTGGCGGCCTGCGGTGGACCATCCGAGGGCGGGCTCGACGGCGGGCTCGGCGTGACCGTGCTCGCGCCGAACGGCGGCGAGGCGCTGGTCGCCGGCGAGCCGGCCGAGCTGCGGTGGGCGCGCTGGCTGCCCGACGAGCAGCCGTGCGACGTCGAGCTGGTCGGCGCCGACGAGACGATCGCGGTCGCGGCCGGCGTCACCGAGACGTCGCTCGCGTGGAGCGCGCCGGGCGTGGCCGCGCCGGCGCCGTTCCGCGTGCACGTGACGGTGCACGGCGACGGCGGCGCGACCGCCGACGACTCGTCGGACGAGACCTTCACGATCAGCCCGCCAGCCACCGGCGTCAGCCTCGCCCGCGACGTGCAGCCGATCTTCACCACCCACTGCACGACGCGCTTCTGTCACGGCCACGAGTCGCAGACCGCGCAGCTCGACCTCGGGCCGCGGCACGCGTGGGCGTCGCTGGTGAACGTGCCGTCGGCGACGGCGGCCTGCCATGCGTTCGTGCGCGTGAAGCCGGGTGCGCCCGACGAGAGCTACCTGCTGTGGAAGCTCGCCGGCGGCGGGGGCGCGTGCCTGACGGGTCTGCGGATGCCGAAGGACGGGCCCGCGCTGGCGGCGGCCGAGCTGAACGTGATCCGGGGCTGGATCGCGGAGGGGGCGCGGGATAACTGAAGAAACGCCGGCGGATCTGGTAGATGATGCGCGCGATGAGCAACAGCGCCCTTGCCCTGCTGCTGGCCGTCCTGTGCGCACCCGCCGCCGCGTGGGCCGACGGCGGCCACGCGACGCAGCACGATCATCATGCCGCGGGCCCGACCCGGGTGGCCGCCGGCGATGACGGCGATGACGACGACGGCGGCAGCACGAAGGCCAGGAAGCCGAAGGGGAAGGCGAAGGCCGACGACGCGGACGACGACGACTCCGACGGCAGCGCGGACTCGGACGACGACTCCGACGACGACGACCAGGAGGCGCGCGACGCGAAGAAGGCGTGGCGGGGCAAGCACCCGAAGCAGACCGGCGCGGACGCGGGCGACGACGATTCCGACTCCGACGACAGCGCGGACTCGGACGATGACGACGACAAGCCGGCCCACCACGCGAAGCCGGCGAAGAAGGTCAAGCACACCGACGACGCCGACGACAGCGACGACGCGGACTCCGACGACAGCGCGGACTCGGACGATGACGACGACAAGCCGGCGCACCACGCGAAGCCGGCGAAGAAGGTCAAGCACACCGACGACGCCGATGACGATGACGACTCGGATGACTCCGGCACCCGCCACGACGCCCTCGAGGATGACGACGACGACTCGCCGCTCCCCAAGGTCAAGAA
>DASZXE010001176.1:0-11991 GCA_035546475.1 Kofleriaceae bacterium | reverse complement strand
ACCCTTTTCAACGGGTCGTTCCGGCTACGGAATCGAGCGCACGGATGCCCCCTCGCCGTGTGATCTCCGTCGGTGACGGCGCGCCGCGGTCGCGCCCTCGCGCGCGGCGGTCCGGCCACCGCCTCACGCGCGCCTCCCGCTCGCGTCCGGTCGCGTCGCGTTGCGTCCTCGCGTCCCGCGTCGCGTCGCGTTTTGCGTCCTCGCGTCCCCGCTCGCGGTCCCCGTTCGCGTCCCCCGTTCGCATCCCCGTTCGCACCCCGCGTCGCGTCCCCGTTCGCATCCCGCGTCGCGTCCCCGTCCGCGGCCCGCTCGCATCCCGCGGCATGGAGTTCGAGGTCCGAGCGGGCCGCGGCGCGGCGCTTCCGTCGGCCTCGTCCTCGGCCGCGCGGGCGTGCCGGATCTCGTCTACGCCCGCTTGACACGGTACGGGGCGCGGGCCTATCTATCCGGCCCGGCCCCCGAGGCCGGCAAGGGCTCGTAGCTCAGTTGGATAGAGCGCCGGGCTTCGAACCCGTAGGTCGGGCGTTCGAGTCGCCCCGAGCTCACAAGCGATAGAAGCAGAGGCAGCCGCACGAAGCAGCACGACGACACAGAAGTTCCGGGGGCGTAGCTCAATGGTAGAGCATCGGACTCTTAATCCGCTGGTTGTAGGTTCGAGTCCTACCGCCCTCACGACAGGCCGCACGGGCTGACCCCCGCCGCGGCCTTCGCCTTTTCGGCCTCCCCACGGTGCCGCCCCGGCGCTGGCGCGGCTGGCCGTCGCCGGTCAGGCGCGGTGGTGGGCGATGTCGTTGAAGTTCTCGAGCGTGAGGTTGAGGCCGCTGTGGAGGCTGCTCAGGTGCTGGACGAGGGTGTTCTCGTCGCTGAGCGCCTTGAAGGCGAGCGCGCTGCCGGCCGGGCGGATGCCGGCGGCGAAGTCGACGAGCGCGTGCACTTCCTCGGGCTCCGGCAGGGCGAGCAGCGGGAAGCGCGTCGGGTGCTCGCGGCGGAAGCGCTCGATCAGCTCGTCGAGGTTGCGCATGGCGGTCACGAACGGTTCGGCGACCTCCGGTCGCGGTGGCGGCGGCGCGCTCTTGCGGCCGAACAAGGCCCGCAACGGACTGCGCGGCTTCTTGCCGACCTGACTCGCGTAGTCGTTGGTCGCCTTGATCGCCATGTGCAACGCGTTGCAGATCTCGCCGGCGAGCGCCGCCCGCTCCTGGTCGCCCATGGCCGTGCAGGGTACCACGGCGAATCTCGCAGCCCCACCCGCCACCGCGTCGCGCACCTGCGCGAGCGCGAACGCGATCTGACCCGGCGCATCCGGTCTCTCGCGTGAGTGGCACGCGGATTTGCAAGCGATGCGCTCGTCAGTCGTCGGGGGGAGCGAGCGGGCGAGGGGCGCGGGTCGGGCGGCGGTGGCAGCGGCGGGCGAGCTCGGCGAGGGCGATCGAGGCGACGAGGCGGAACGGGGCGGGGGCGCCGGGCTCGACCTCGACGCGGAGGCGGCGGACACGGCGGCCGAGACGGTGCCAGCGGGAGCTGGCGTCGGCGTCGGCGTCGGCGTCGACCGTCGTGGCGGCGGCGTCGGGGATGACGACGAGGCGGTCGGGGCCGAGCGCGACGTCGGCGCGCCGCAGCGGCTCGCCGTCGGTGGCGGTCACCACGAGCACCTCCTCGTAGGCGCCGCCGCGCGCGGGGACGATCGCGATCGGGTTGCGCCCGCGGCGGGCGGCGCCGCGGCCGAGCGAGCGCGTGACCCGGTCGGTCGCGAACCAGACGTGGTGGCGATCGTCGACGAACAGGTGCGACCACCCGAAGCAGGTCGCCGAGCGGATCACGCTGCCCAGCTCGATCGCGTCGGTCGGCCCGTCGAGCAGCACCTCCGGACGCCCGCCCCCCGCGCCGGCCTGGCGGTCGCGCGAGCGCGTCAACTGGTGGAGCGCGACCGCCGCCGCCGCCGCCACGTTGAGCGTGTTGAGGCGCGCCGACGCGTTCGGGATCTCGACGACGCGGCCGGCCAGCCGCCGCAGCTCGCCGGCGATCCCCTTGCGCTCGTTGCCGGCGATCAGGACGTAGCGGCCCCTCGGCGGCCGGAAGCGATGGAGGTCCTCGGCGCCGTGCCCGTTCTCGAGCGCGATGATCGGCAGGCCGCTCGCCGCGAGCGCGGCCGCGGTCATCGCCCGCGCGCCCGCGGCGGACGTCTGCGCCGCCGGGAAGCGCTCGTCGGCGACGAAGGCGCAGTCCCAGCCGAACATCCGCGCCGCCGCCTCGAGGCCGGCGACGTTCCCTGGATTCTCGATGTTGTTGCCCACGAGCAGGGGGCGGTCCCCGGCTCGATCCGTTGCGCGGGACGGATCCTTCCCGTCGGCGTCGGCGAGGTCGTCTCGCCCGCCGCGATCGTGCGGTGCGTGCATGCGTCTCCCGGCGCGACGGCGTTGGCCGCGCGCCCGGCTGGCGTGACTCGTGCGTGATGACGAGCCTCGTCGCCGGCCCATGCGCGCGGGGGCATCGGCACGCGCCGGAGTCGGCGCGCGTCACGGAGCCGTTCGCGTCAGCGAGGGACGGAGCGGAGGCTCGACGAGATCGACAGCGGTGCAATCATGGTCGTACCTCCTTTCGCAGAAGGTGAGCGCACACTACGCCGCTCGCGACGGACGTCAAGCACGATGTTCCGCCGTCGGTGTGTCGCGGCGCGAGCGCGTCGGCGCTCCGCGCCTCGGAGCCGGCGGATCCCGCGGCCGCGGTGGACGGGGCCCGGCGCGCGTGCGGGGTATCATGCCGGCATGCGCAACGACCGCAGCCCGTGGAACTGGTTGCTGCTGCTGCCGATCGTGGTGCCGCTGTGCACGTTCCTGTACCTCGGCGACGAGCCGAGGCTGTTCGGGTTCCCGCGCTTCTACTGGCTGCAGCTCGCGTTCATCGGTCTCGGCGTCGTCTGCACGCTGGCCGTCTACCGCATGACGCGGTCCGGACGGCCGTGAGCATCCACTGGACCGAGCTGGTCGTCTTCACCGCGCTGTTCGTCGGCGTCGCCGCGATGGGCTTCGTCGCCGCGCACTGGCGGCGGCCGGCCACCCTCCAGCACCTCGACGAGTGGGGCCTCGGCGGCCGCAGCTTCGGGAGCTGGGTCACCTGGTTCCTCATCGGCGGTGACCTCTACACCGCCTACACGTTCGTCGCGGTGCCGGCGCTGCTCTACTCGGCCGGCGCGGTCGGCTTCTTCGCGATGCCGTACACGGTCATCACGTACCCGATGGTGTTCCTCGTGCTCATCCGGCTGTGGTCGGTCGCGCACCGCCACCGCTTCGTCACGCCGGCCGACTTCGTGCGCGCGCGGTTCGGCTCGCGCACGCTCGCGCTGCTGATCGCGATCACCGGGATCGTCGCGACGATGCCGTACATCGCGCTCCAGCTCGTCGGCATGGAGGCGGTCTTCCGCGCGATGGGGCTCACCGGCGACGTGCCGCTCGTGATCGCGTTCGCGCTGCTCGCCGCCTACACGTACCGCTCGGGCCTGCGCGCGCCGGCGCTGATCGCGTTCGCCAAGGACGCGCTCGTCTACCTCGTCATCCTCGTCGCGGTCATCTACATCCCGTACAAGCTCGGCGGCTGGGGCGCGATCTTCGACGCCGCCGACCACAAGTTCACCGCGACCGGCAAGGGCAGCGTCATCCTGCCCGCCCGCATGCAGGTGTCGTACGTGACGCTCGCGTTCGGCTCCGCGCTCGCGCTGTTCCTCTACCCGCACTCGGTGACCGGCGTGCTCGCGAGCAAGAACCGCGACGTCATCAAGCGCAACATGGCGGCCTTGCCGGCGTACTCGCTCCTGCTCGGGCTCATCGCGCTGCTCGGCTACATGGCGATCGCCGCCGGCATCAAGCCGCAGCTCGTCGACGGCCGGCCGGACGCGAGCACGGTCGTGCCGCTCCTGTTCGATCGCATGTTCCCGGCGTGGTTCGCGGGCGTGGCGTACGCGGCGGTCGGCATCGGCGCGCTGGTGCCGGCGGCGATCATGTCGATCGCGGCGGCGAACCTGTTCACCCGCAACATCTACGTCGAGTACTTCGCGCCGCACGCGACGCCGGCGCAGGAGGCGCAGGCGTCGAAGCTGGCGTCGCTGGTCGTGAAGCTCGGCGCGCTGCTGTTCATCGTGGCGATCGATCCGCAGTTCTCGATCGACCTGCAGCTCATCGGCGGCGTGATGATCCTGCAGACGCTGCCGGCGGTCGGGCTCGGGCTGTTCACGCGCTGGTTCCACCGCGCCGGGCTGATCGCGGGCTGGACGGCGGGCATGGCGAGCGGGCTGTGGATGCTCTACACGATCCCGAACCCGGCGACCCACCACGCGCACTTCGGCGGGTCGGCCTTCCCGCTCGCGAAGCTCGGCCTGTCGACGGACGTCGCGGTCTACGCCGGCTTCCTCGCGCTGATCGCGAACCTCGTCGTGTCGGTGCTGGCGACGGTGCTCGCGCGCGCGGCCGGCGTGGCGGACGGTGCCGACGCGACCGCCCCCGCCGACTACTTCGCCGACGAGGGCGACCCCGCGTAGGCGTGGGCGGCGTTCGCGGTCGGTTCCGACGAGCCAGCGGGCGGTTCCGGCCCATGGTTGCGCATGAAGCGATCGTCACTCCTCGTCGCGCTCGTGCTGGCCGCCTCGTTCGCCACCTCGGGCTGCCTCGTCCGCACGCACCACTACCACCAGGGCTACCCCCGCGAGGCCGAGCGGCACCGCGAGTGGCGCTGCGACGAGCACGACCGCCGCGGCTGCCATGACCACGATCATGATCACGACCATGATCATGACCACGACCACGACCACGACCATCACTGACCGGGGGCGCCGAGGCGGGCGGGCCTGACGGGCGCGAGGTCAGGTGGCCGCGGCGATCACCTGCGCGGTGTCCTCGAAGTGGCGCAGGGCGGCCACCTTGCCGCCGCGCAGGGTCCACCAGTGCACCTGCTGCTCGTCGACGACGCGGCCGGTCGCGCGGATCCGGTAGCGCAGGTGGAGGCGGACGGCCACGGCGTCGCCGCCGGCGGCGAACGCGAGCGGCGTGAACGTCTCGAACTCGACGGTCTCGCCGAGGCGGGTGAAGAAGGTGGTGACGCCGTCGTGGCCGCGCCACGGCCCGTGCCACGGGACGGCCGGCGAGCCGCCGGCGAAGTCGTAGACGGCGTCGGCGGTGGTGTGGCCGAGGATGGTGGCGACGTCGCCGCGGCCGAAGGCGGCGTAGATGGACTCGATCAGGGCGAGAGGGGACGGGTCGGTGGTCATGTCGATCTCCTTGTGCCGGACGGTACGGACGGCGCCGGCGACCGGCCTGGTGCATCCGTGCAATCATTGGTTGCGTGGACGCAACCATCGACGACCTGCGGACCCTGGCCGCCGTGGTCCGCGCCGGCACGATGGCGCGGGCGGCCGCCGCGCTCCGCGTCGACAAGGCGACGATCAGCCGGCGGCTCGCCCACCTCGAGCGGCTCCGGCCGGGGCTGTTCGAGCGCCAGCGCGGCCGGCTGACCGCGACCGCGGCCGGCGCCCGATCGCTCGCCGTCGTCGAGGACGTCGAGCGCGACCTCGCCCGGCTGGAGGCGACCCTCGCCCGCACCGACGAGGGCGGTGGGGTCGTCCGGCTGACGGTGCCGGCGCCGATCGCCGCGCGGCTGGTGGTGCCCGCGCTGGCCGGCTTCCGCGCGCGCCACCCCGAGGTCGAGCTCGCGATCGTGGCGACCAGCCGCGTCCTCGACCTCGCCCGCGGCGAGGCGGACGTCGCGGTCCGCAACCTGGTGCCGCGCGGCCCCGGCATCGTCGCCCGCCGGGTGGCGCGCGTCTCGTACACGCTGTACGCCGCGCGGACGTACCTGGCGGCGCGCGGCGTGCCGGCGCCTCGCTCGCTGCGCGGCCACGACGTCGTCGACTTCGCGGACGGCACGCCGGGCACGCCGCCGCTCGACTGGCTGCCGGCGGCGGTGCGCGAGGCGCGGGTGGTGATGCGCGCCAACGACCCGACGCTGTTGACCCAGGCGGTCGCCGCGGGCCTCGGCATCGCGGCGCTGCCGGCCTTCCTCGCCGACGACGAGCCGGGCCTCGTGCGGCTCGGCGCCGACGTCGTCGTGTCGCCGGTGTCGGTGGTCGTGCGGGCCGAGGTGCGCCGGCTGGCGCGCGTGCGGGCGGTCGCCGCGTGGGTCGGCGACCTGCTGGCGGCCCGCACCGCCTGGCTCGAGCGCGCGGCTCGCTGAGCGCGCCGTCAGCCGGCCGGCGGGCGCGCGACCGTGGCGGCGGCGGGCGCGGCGGTCGGACGGTAGCGCTCGGTCGCCGGGTCCCAGGCGTAGACCGACGGGCCGTCGGCGAAGCCGGTGTCGCGGACCGGCTGCTTGAGCGGACGGAAGCCGTCGTTCATCGGCAGCTCGTCGGCGAGGCGGAGGCGGACCGGGCGCGCGTGCGGAGGCAAGGCGACGACCGCGCGGGCGAGCGCGACGAGCGTCGCGTCGCGATCGGCCGGCGCGCCGGGCAGGAGCGAGACCGCGGCCGCCGGCAGCTCGTGGATGCCCGGCGGCGGGATCGCGATGCCCGGGCTCGACAGACCGAGCACGCGGCGGAGCGGCGTCGGCGCCGACGGATCGACGATGCCGACCGCGACGCAGGTGTTGACCTCGGCGACGTCGTGCAGCGCGTCCTCGATCCGGCGGCTCGGCACCGGCCCCGACGACGTGCGGATCGTGTCGCCGAGGCGATCGACGTACCAGTAGTCGCCCGCGGTGTCGATCGAGAGCAGGTCGCCGGTGACGAACCAGGTGTCGCCGGGCGCGAACGCGTCGCTGAGGATGCGGTTGGCCGCGAGGTGCGCGAGGTCGGCGATGCCGCGCGGCGAGTCGAGCCGCACGATCAGCATGCCGGGCTGATCGATGCGCGTGCGGACCAGGCGGCCGCCGGCGTCGCGCACGAAGTCGTCGAGGTCGAGGTCGTAGGCGGCGATCGCCAGCTCGGGGCTGCCCGGCAGCGGGCGGCCGAGCGCGCCGAGCTTCTCGCCGCTGGTGTTGGCGAGCACCGCCGACGCCTCCGTCGACGCGTAGAACTCGAGCACGCCGACGCCGGCGAACCGCTGCTTGAGCTTGCGCCACAGATCGGGCCGCATGCCGGAGCCGGCGAACAGGCGCACCGGGTGGTTCTGCTCGGCGACGGTCGGCGGCGCGGCGACCAGCGACCGGCACATCTCGTTCGCGTAGTAGACGATGCTGACGCCGTAGCGGCGCACCTCCGTCCAGAAGGTGTCGGGGTCGAAGCGGAGGCCGTGCATCGGCTCGCTGGCGACCGCCAGGCGCGCGCCGCCGATGACCGCGCTCGACGCGGCGACCAGCATGCCGGTCGGGTGGTGGAGCGGCAGGCAGCAGTAGACGGTGTCGCGCGGCGTCAGCGCGCAGGTGGCGGCGGCGCCGAGCGCGGAGACCGCCCAGCGGCGGTTGGTGATGCGGCTCGCGCGCGGCGGCTCGTGGCGGCCATCGCTGACGAAGACCATCGCGAGGTCGCGCGCTCGTCCGGGATCCGGACGATACCAGCCGGGCAGCGCGACCTGCGCCGGATCGATCGCCTCGAGGTCGACGGCGCCGGCCGGCAGCGCGCGGGTCGCGTGGGCGGCGCCGAGGACGAGCAGGCGCCCGGACCAGGCCGCGCGCACCGCGGCGGCGCTGTCCGGATCGGCGAGGACGACGTCCGGCTCGCCGACCTCGAACGCGCGCGCCATCGATCGCGCGGGTGTCTCGGGCGACATGAGGACGGAGACCGCGCCCATCCGCGAGATCGCGGTGACCGCGGAGAGCAGCGACGGGCGGCCGCGCATCATGACGGCGATCCGCTGGCCGTGGCGCACGCCCGACGCGATCAGGCCGCGGACGACGGCGTCGACGCGGCGGTTGGCGTCGGCGTAGGTGAAGGCGCGGTCGCGGAAGAGGAAGAAGGTGCCGTCGGGGGAGGCGGCCGCCTTGGCGGCGAGCACGGACGCGATCGAGATGCGGGTGTCCTCGCGGAGGTCGCGCAGGCGGCGCAGGCGGGGGAGCTGCCAGCGGAGGTTGTCGAGGTAGTCGCCGAGGTCGCCGGCGACATCGCCGACGCGCTCCCACAGCGCGGTCGCGGTCTTGCCGAGCAGCTCCTGGACGAGCTCGAGGTCGAAGTGGTGCTCGTCGTCGGCGCCGTCCTCCTCGTCGTCGTCGGCGTCGTCGTGCGCGTCGTCGGCGTGCGCCGCGTGATCGGCGGCGGTGGCCGCCGCGCGCGCCGGCTCGATCCGCGCCGGCCTGGGGCCGTCGCCGTCGCGCCAGCGGATCCACTCGATGACGGTCGGCCAGGTCACGCCGAGCGCCGTCGAGCCGACGACGAGCCCGAAGTGGCCGGCCTTGACCAGCACCTCGAACAGCTCGGCGGCGCCGGGGGCGGCCCGCCGGATGCCGCGCACCGCCGCCGGCCGGCCCATCTCGTCGCGATCGCCGACGAAGTAGAGGATCGGCGAGACGATGTCGGCGAGCGTGACGGTGTGACCGTCGATGACGATGCCGCCGGACGTCATCCGGTTGGCGACGATGATCTCGTCGATGAACTTGCGTAGCGCCGGCCCGGGCCAGGCGACGAAGCCCTCGCCGCCGAGGAAGAGCCGACGCGCCTCGCGCTTCTCGAGCGCCTGGCGGTCGTGCAGCTTGCGGACGAACTCGACGAGCTGCGCCAGCTCCTTGCGCGCCGACAGGAGCTTGAAGCCGGTCGACGTCAGCACGCCGGGCAGGCCCTCGATCCGCTCGAGCGGGCCGGCGATCAGCCGCTGCACGCCGGCGACCAGCCGCTCGACGAGCTGATCGGCCAGCCGCACGTTGCGGTGGACGTCGACCGGGCTGCCCATGGTGATGATCGACGCGATGCCGTCGCTGCGGCGGAAGGCGGCGGCCTGGTACGCGAACATGCCGCCCTGCGAGTAGCCGGCGAGGTGGACGTCGCGGCCGGTCGCGGCGCGGATGCGATCGATCGCGTCGGAGACGGCGCGGACGTGATCGTCGAGGGTGCGGTCCATGCCGCCGGCCTCGCGCTCGGGCGCGCCGAAGTCGACCAGCCAGACGTCGACGCCGGCGCGGGCCAGGAACGCGACCGAGCTGACGTCGGGCGCGATGTCGTAGACCTCGGAGGCGACCATCAGCGGCGGCACCAGCAGCAGCGGCGCGGTGCGCGCGCCGGTGGCGTCCGGCGCCGCGCGGTAGTGGCGCAGCTTGTGGATGGCGTCCTCGTGGACGACGTCGAACGGCGCGCCGTACGGGGCGGTCAGGCGGCCGGCCCGGATGATCTCGAGGGCGTTCTGCCAGGCGAGGCCGACGCGGCGAAGCCGGCGCGCCCAGCGGACCTGGCGCGACCGGCGGGCGGTGGCCGAACCACGCCGCGGGCGGGACCCGCGCGAACCCTCGCTCGTCTTCTCCATCGGCGACGCGAGTATAGGCTCGCGGCGGCGGAGGCCGGCGGCGGCAGGACAGGGATGTCGCGATCGGCGGGTGGCGCCGGCAGCGCGGCGGGCGCAAGTGCGCGACCCGCGGTCGGCGGCGGTGGCACGGCGGCTGCGATGGGTGGGGGCATGAAGCGAATCGTGCTCGCACTCTCGATGCTCCTCGCCGCGTGCGGCGGCTACGACGGCGCCGGCGGCGGCACCGGCGCCACCGTCGGCGGCATCAAGGATCTCCGGCTCGCGCGCGAGCTGATCGCGCACGGCCAGGTGCCGCCGCCGGCCGCGCTGCTCGTCGAGGGGATGTTCGCCGAGCACGACCTCGGCCTCGCCGGCGACGCCTGCCTCGACACGCTGTGCCTGCGCGCCGCCGCCGGCATCGCGCCCGACACCGCCGACGTGCCGCACGGCTGGATCCAGGTCGGCCTGTCGTCGGACGTCAACCCCGACACCTACCAGCGCCCGGCCACGACCTTCATCTTCACCGTCGACACGTCGGGCTCGATGGGCTGGGGCGCCGACCGCGAGTACTCGACGCCCGGCGAGCTCGCGCGCCAGGTGATGCACCGGCTCGCCGATCGGATCGGGCCGGCCGATCGCGCGGCGATCGTCGAGTACGGCAGCTCGGTGACGGTGCCGCTCGCCTTCACGTCGGATCCGGCCGCGCTGCACGCGGCGATCGATCGGCTGGGCGAGAGCGGCGTCACCGACATGGAGAGCGGCGTGCGCAAGGCGCTCGAGCTCGGCCGCCAGGCGCGGGCGCGCGGCGAGGCGGTGCGGATCGTCGTCTTCACCGACGCGCAGCCGAACGTGGGCGCGACCGCGCCGAGCGAGTTCGAGCAGCTCGTCGCCGGCGGCGCCGCCGACGGCATCGGCACCACCGTGCTCGGCCTCGGCCTCGGCATGGGCCCCGAGATCATGCAGTCGATGGCGCACGTGCGCGGCGCCAACGCGTTCGGCGTCCTCGACGACGACGATGTCAACACGTTCATGACCGACGAGTACCCGTGGTTCGTCACGCCGATCGCCTTCGATCTGTCCGTCGGGCTGCGGCTGCCGGCCGGGCTCGACGTCGACACGCCGTACGGGTTCCCGACCGGCTTCGCCGAGGACCCGACGATGCGGGCGGCGAGCGTCTTCCTGTCGAACCGGCGCGGCGCGCTGCTGGTGTCGATCGCGGGCGACGCCGAGGCGCTCGCCGGCTTCGGCGCCGACCTCGACCTGTCGTGGACGACGCCGGGCGGCTTCGCGCGCCAGGCGTCGCTGCACGTCGCGCGCGGCGGCGCGATCGCCGACGACCGCGGGCAGTGGTTCCAGCAGCCGGCGATCGAGCGGACGACCGCGCTGGCGCTGTTCACCGCCGGCATGCACGACGCCGCCGAGCAGTACGCCTTCTCGCCGTCGGAGGCGGAGGTCACGATGACCGCGGCGCAGGCGCGCTTCGAGGCCGACGCCGCCGCCAGCGGCGCGCCCGACCTCGCGGCCGAGGTCGACCTCGGCCGCGCCCTCCTCCAGCTCATCCACGACCGCGCGCCGCAGGGCACCCTCTACGGCCCCTGACCCCGCCGCGCCGGTCGGGTACGCTCGGCGCGATGAGCGAGCTGCCGACGTTCGACGACGTGCGCGCGGCGGCGGCGCGGCTCGCCGGGGTGGCCCACCGGACGCCGGTGGCGACGTCGCGCACCGCGAACGAGCTCGCCGGCGCCGAGCTGTTCTTCAAGTGCGAGAACCTGCAGCGGGTCGGCGCGTTCAAGTTCCGCGGGGCGTACCACGCGCTCGTCCGGTTCTCGGACGAGCAGCGGCGGGCCGGCGTGGCCACCTTCTCGTCGGGCAACCACGCGCAGGCGATCGCGCTGGCGGCGCGGCTGCTCGGGATCCCGGCGACGATCGTGATGCCGACCGACGCGCCGGCGGCGAAGGTGGCGGCGACGCGCGGCTACGGGGCCGCGATCGTGACGTACGACCGCGTGCGCGAGGACCGCGAGGCGATCGCGCGCGGGCTCGCCGACGAGCGCGGCCTGACCGTGATCCCGCCGTACGATCACGCCGATGTCATCGCCGGGCAGGGGACGGCGGCGGCCGAGCTGTTCGACGAGGTCGGCGAGCTCGATCACCTGTTCGTGCCGCTCGGCGGCGGCGGGCTCCTGAGCGGGACGCTGCTGGCGGCGCGGGCGCGGTCGCCGCGCTGCCGGGTGTGGGGCGTCGAGCCGGAGGCCGGCGACGACGGGCGGCGGTCGCTGGCGGCCGGCGCGATCGTGAACATCGCGACCCCGGCGACGATCGCCGACGGCGCGCAGACGCAGCACCTCGGCGCGCTGACGTTCGCGATCATCCGGCGCGACGTAGCCGGCATCGTGACGGCGCGTGATGACCAGCTCGTCGACGCGATGCGGTTCTTCGCGGCGCGGATGAAGCTGGTCGTCGAGCCGACCGGCTGCCTCGGCTTCGCGGCCGCGCTGCACGCGGGCGTGCCGATCGCCGGCAGCCGCGTCGGCGTGATCCTGAGCGGCGGCAACGTCGATCTCTCCCGGCTCGCGTCGTTCCT
>DASZXE010001175.1:0-8547 GCA_035546475.1 Kofleriaceae bacterium | reverse complement strand
AGCCGTCCATCGCCGACGTCGCGACCGCGGGCAGCGCGCGGGCCGCGTCGATCGCGCGAGCCAGCACGCGGCCGGCCGCCGCCCCCAGCTCCACCTCCTCGACGGCGAGCCGCGGCACCAGGGCCAGCACGCGCGCGGTCGCCTCGGTCACCGACAGCATGCGCCACCTTACCCCACCCGGCCCCCACGCGGCCCCCACCTGGCCCCCGCCTGGCCTCGCCGCCGCGCTACTGCAGCGCGTAGCTGACGTGGACGATCGCGATGATGTCCTTCTCGAGCGAGGTGGTGTCGTTGTTGCCCTCCCAGGACGTCTCCGACACGTTGGCGGGGTTGATGTTGATGACGCCCATGTCGGCGTCCTTGAGCCGCCCGAGCGACGCGCCGCCCGCCGACTTCAGCATGTTCTCGGCGCGCGTCCGCGCGTCGTGGCTCGCCTCCGACAGCATCTCGACCTTCAGCTCGCCGAGCTTCGTGTAGTAGTAGGCGGGCGCCGCCGACGTCACCGACACCCCCTGCTCGAGGAGGTTGGTCACCTCGCGCGACACCTTCTCGACGCGCTGCACGTCGGTCGACCGCACGGTCACCGACTGCTTGGCGATGTAGCCGATCAGGACCTGCTTGCTGACCCGGTCGTCGCCCTTGCCCTCGTAGACGGTGGTGGTCTCGTCCTCGATCGTCGCCGAGTCGGGGAAGACGTCGGCGTCGGCGACACCCGCGCTCTTCAGGTACGCGACCGTCTTGTCGACGCCGTCGTGGAGCGCGCGGTAGGCCGACAGCTTGTCCTTCGCCTCGGCGCTGACCGTCGCGTCCCACTCGATCAGGTCCGACGTGATCCGCCGCTTGGCGGAGCCGGTCACCTTGATCGTGCGCTCGACGGGCCGCACCTTGATGCGCTCGTACGAGCGGGTCGCGATGTAGGTCGACAGCGGCGGCGCCGCCGCCAGGGCGACGATGGCGAACGCGATCAGCTCGCGCCCGAACCAGGCTGGTCTCTCGATCACCGACATGGGTCCTCCCGATACGTGGTGGGCGTGAACGTCCGCGGCCGCGCGATCATTCCCGGCCGGGAGTACGATGCGCGCGATGCGTGCCGCTCGCGCCTTCCTCGCCGCCCTCGCTCTCGCCGGCTGTCACCCGCGCCCGACCATCGACGACAACCCGCCGCGGCCGCCCGGCCCGCCGCCGCAGCCTCCCGGCAAGCCGGTGCCGGAGCTCAAGGACCCGCGCGAGGTCCACCTCGGCAGCCTGACCCAGCTCACCTTCGGCGGCGAGAACGCGGAGGCGTACTGGTCGTGGGGCGGCGACCAGCTCATCTTCCAGACGACGCGCGACGGCAACGCCTGCGACCGCATCATGCGGATGCCGGCGACCGGCGGCGACGTCCAGCTCGTGTCGACCGGCGAGGGCCGCACGACCTGCTCGTACTTCTTCCCCGGCGACCAGGAGGTCCTCTACGCGTCGACGCACGAGGTCAGCCCCGACTGCCCGCCGCCGCCGGATCGCAGCAAGGGCTATGTCTGGGCCCTCTACGACTACGACATCTACAAGGCGCGCGCCGACGGCTCGAACCTGACCAAGCTGTTCGGCGCGCCCGGCAAGTACGACGCCGAGGCGACGATCTGCGCGCGCGACGGCTCGGTCATCTTCACCTCCGACAAGGACGGTGACCTCGACCTCTACCGGATGAACGCCGACGGCAGCAACGTCACCCGCATCACCGACACCCCCGGCTACGACGGCGGCGCCTTCTTCTCGTCCGACTGCTCGAAGATCGTGTGGCGCGCCTCGCACCCGACCGGCTCCGAGCTCGTCGACTACCGCGAGCTGCTCGCCCGCCACCTGGTGAGGCCGACCAGCCTCGAGATCTGGACCGCCGACGCCGACGGCTCGAACCCGCGCCAGCTCACCTACCTCGGCGCGGCGTCGTTCGCGCCGTTCTTCCGCGCCAACGCGAAGCGGGTGCTGTTCTCGTCGAACTACGGCGATCCGCAGGGCCGCGAGTTCGACATCTGGGCGATCGACACCGACGGCACCAACCTCGAGCGGATCACCTACACCGCCGGCTTCGACGGCTTCCCGATGTTCTCGCCCGACGGCGAGAAGCTGGCGTTCTCGTCGAACCGCGGCTCGCCGCCGCCCGACCCGGTGACCCACAACAGCAGCACGAACGTGTTCGTCGCCGACTGGCTGCCGCGGCCGAACGGGCAGATGACGCCCTTGCCCGCCGACGACGTCCGGCGGATCGTCGACTACCTCGCCTCCGACGAGCTCGAGGGGCGCGGCGTCGGCACCAGGGGGCTCGAGCTGGCGCAGACGTTCGTCGAGAACGAGCTGAAGCAGGCCGGCGCCGCCGGCGCGATGGCGGGCGGCTCGTTCCGCCAGCCGTTCCAGGTCAACGTGCAGACGCTGATCGGCCCCGGCACCCGCCTCGCGATCGACGGCGCGCCGGTGACGATCGACGAGGCGCGGCCGATCGTCTACTCCGGCTCCGGCAAGGCGAAGGGCGACGTGGTCGCCGCCGGCTACGGCATCGTCGACGCCGCCCACGGCCTCGACGACTACAAGGGCAAGGCGGTGAAGGGCAAGGTCGTGGTCGTCAAGCGGTTCGCGCCCGACGACCCGAAGCTCGACGCGGAGACGCGCGACCGGCTCGGCGACTTCAACTTCAAGGCGTCGGTCGCGCGCGCGCACGGCGCGAAGGCGCTGATCATCGTCGACGTGCCGGCGGCGGGGACGGCCGAGTCGGCGCTGCCGGGCCGCGCGGTGCCGCCGCCGGGCGCGACGATCGGTCCGGCGGCGCCGGCTCCCGCGCCGACGCCGCCGTCCGGCGAGCCGGGGCCGTCGCTGCTCGGACCGCCGCCGCCACCGCCGCCGCCGACCGCCGCGCCGCCCGCGCTACAGGTGTGGGACCTCGGCCTGCGCGAGGGCGCCGACGCCGGGCTGCCGGTCGTCGTCGTCACGCGCGCGCGCGGCGAGGCGCTGTTCACCGGCAAGCACACGGTCGACCTCGCGGTCGAGCTGCTGCCGGTCAAGGCCGACACCGCGAACCTGGTCGGCATCATCAAGGCCGGCGCGGCGAAGGCCGGCCCCGAGCCGATCGTCGTCGGCGCCCACCTCGACCACCTCGGCATGGGCGGCCCGGGCACCGGCTCGCTCGAGCCGACGATGGGCATCCACAACGGCGCCGACGACAACGCGTCGGGCGTCGCCGCGCTGATCGAGGTCGCGAAGCAGCTCACCGCCAACCGCGCGAAGCTGACCCGCGACGTCTACCTCGTGGCCTTCAGCGGCGAGGAGATGGGCGTGCTCGGCTCGAAGTACTTCGTCGCCCACACGCCGTACACCGGCGTCGCCCGCGCCATGCTCAACATGGACATGGTCGGGCGGCTGCGCGGGGCCGAGCTCGCGGTGCTGGGCAGCGACTCCGCGCCGGAGTGGAAGGCGCTCGTCGATCCGATCTGCACCGCGGCGCAGCTCCACTGCACCGAGTCAGGCTCCGGCTACGGGCCCTCCGATCACATGTCGTTCTACATCGCCGGCTCGCCGGTGCTGCACTTCTTCACCGGCCCGCACGCCGACTACCACAAGATGTCCGACGACGCGCCGCTCATCAACGCCGGCGGCCTCGCGCAGGTGAGCAAGGTCGTCGCCGACGTCGCGCTCGCGGCCGCCGCGGCGCCGGCGCTGACCTACAAGAAGGAGTCCGCGCCGTCGGGCGGCGGCGACTCGCGGATCGCGGGCGCGTCGCTCGGCACGATCCCGGAGTACGCCGACGACGGCAAGATCCCCGGCCTGCTGCTGTCGGCGGTCGTCGGCGGCGGCCCCGCCGACAAGGCCGGGCTCAAGCGCGGCGATCGCATCATCAAGATCGGCAAGGACGACGTCCGCAACGTGCAGGACCTGATGCTGATCCTCGAGCAGGCGAAGCCGGGCACCGAGGTCGACATCGTCTTCCTCCGCGACGGCAAGCAGCAGACCGTCAAGGCCACGTTCGGCGCCCCCCGCGCCCGCCACTGACGCTACTGCGGGCGGGTCACCGGGCCATCGGCGGCCCGCTCGGCGTCGCGATCGACCGCGGCCGGCGACGTCACCGGGCCGACGTCGGCGACGTGGCCGTCATCGTCGGCATCGCCGTCGCGGGCGTCGCTCACCTTGCCCTCGGTCCCGCGGTTGCGCGGCGTGATCGCCCCCGCCTTCGCCGCCTTCTTCCGCTCCGCCTTCGGCGTCTTCTTCCACTGCTTCTCGGCCCGCTCCGACCGCGTGTGGTCGACGACCCGGTACAGCACGATCGTCTGCCCGGCCGCCACGACCGTGTCGGGCGGCATCCGGTTGATGCGGGCGACGTCGCGCTTGCCGAGGCCGAACTTCTTGCCGATCGCCTCGAACGACTCCCTCTTCTTCGCCGTGTACTCGAACCGCTCGCGCCCGCTGCGCGCCTCCGACAGCTCGAGGTGCTCCTTCGAGCCGCGCGTCACCAGCACGAGCCGCGTCTCGTCGAGCAGCGCGACGTGCGCCGCCTGCTCCGACCACGTCGGCGCCACCCACGCCTGCAGCACCATGCGCGGCTGCAGCCCGGCATCCGGCGCGATGCCGTTCCAGGTCGCCAGGTCGGCGGCCTTGACGTCGAGCACCTTCGCCACCGCCGGCAGCGAGTCGCCGTTGACGACCCGGTAGAAGACGCGCCGCTTGCCGGCGACGTCGGCGTCCTTGTCCGGCACGGCGACGATCAGCATCTCGCCCGGCCGGTGATCGACGCCGGAGCCGTACAGGTTGTCCTTCGCCTTCTCGAGGTTCGCCTGCCGCGCCTCCTCGCTGATGCGCGGCACCACCAGCATCGTCCCGCCGGTGACCTCGGCCTCGTCGTCGATGTCGTTCAGCTCGCGCAGCTTCGCGCGCGAGAGGCCGAACTCCGTCGCGACGTCCTCGAAGCGCTCGCCGTGCGCGACGACGTAGGTGTCGTAGACGTCCCACTCGCCGCGCAACTCGCCGAGGCGCGACGCGAACTGGCGGCCGTCGCCGGCCGGCACCCGCAGCACGATCGGCCGGCCGACCGGCGTGCGGTTGCGGCGGAGCTGCGGGTTCAGCCGCTTGACGTCGTCTGCGGTGCAGCCGGCGGCGCGCGCGACCATCGCCAGCGTCATCGACGACGGCACCTCGACGTCGTCCCACGCCTCCGGCGCGGAGTCGACGACGTCGTCGAAGCCGAACGCCTTGCGGTTGTGGCCGACGATCGCCGCCGCCAGCGCCTTCGGCACGTAGATCGACGACTCCCACGGCAGCGCGTTCTCGTACTCGATGAGCTGCCAGAAGTCGTTCGTGTTGAAGCGGGCGATGCCCTTCAGCACCGCGCCGTAGCCGGCGTTGTAGGCGGCGATCGCGAGCGACCAGTCGCCGAACCGCTGGTAGAGGTCGACCCAGTTGGCGACCGCCGCCTCGGTGCCGCGCACCGGGTCGCTGCGCTCGTCGATCCAGCGATCGATGGTCAGGCCGTAGACGCGGCCGAGCCCGGGCATGAACTGCCACAGGCCGCCGGCGCCGACCCGCGACACCGTCGTCGGGTCGTAGCTCGACTCGATCATCGCGACGTAGAGCAGGTCCTCCGGCAGGTGCGCGGCGCGGAGCTGGCCGACGATCAGGTCGCGGTAGCGGCCCTGGCGCTCGAGCCACGCCTTCATCAGCCGGTGGCCGCGCGGGTCGTCCTTGTAGAAGAGGAGGTAGTCGATCACGCGGTGGTCCCAGACCACCGGCAGGTCGGGCAGCTCGAGGCTGTCGAGCCACGGCAGATCGGGGCGCAGGTCCGACGGCTTCGCGACCGGCGCGCGCGGGCCGCCGGGCGTGCGCGCCTCGCCGTCGAGCCACGGCCCGCTGCCGGGCGCGAACGTCTCGAGCTCGAACTCGCGTAGCTCGTCCTGCCAGCGCTCGCAGCCGTCGCCCCCGCAGCCGCGGATCGCGGTGCGCTCGCGGTCCTCGGCGGTGAGCGGCGTGCGCGTCGCCGGCGCCGGCACGGGCGACTCGCCCTGCACGCCGGCCGGCCGCGTCGTGTCGTCGGCGCGGACGCCGGCGGTGGTGGCCGCGGCGCCGGCGAGACAGGCGAGGACGGCCCACAGGGTCGTACGGAGGCCTCGGGGTCCGCGCGGGCGCATGGGCGGAAACATAGGCTGTAGGCCGTTCTCGCTCCAGCTTTCGGCGACGTGGGGGGTCAGGTTGTCGCAGGGGCCTGGGGCCGGCCGGCGGGTCCAGCAATCCCGGAGGCTTGCCGCAAACCGTGCGCCGGCTTCAGGCCGGGCCGCCCCGATGGTGGTGATGGCTACGCGGGAGCCGCCATGGTAGTTTGATCCGAACCAAAGGCCCCCAGCGGGTCCTCGAGGAGCGAATCATGCCCGGAATGGGCGAATGGCTGATCATCCTTGTCATCGTCCTGATCGTGTTCGGCGCGAGCAAGCTGCCGCAGCTCGGGCATGGACTGGGCGCCGCGATCAAGAACTTCAAGCGGGCGTCGCAGGGTGATGACGAGATCGAGGTCACCAAGAAGAAGGAGCTGTCGACCGGGGCCACCGCCAAGGCCGCGCTCGACGCCGGCGAGGACGACGACGACGAGTTCGAGGAGGTCGTCGTCCGCCGCCGCAAGGTGAAGAAGGAAGCCTGATTCCGGTCCGTCGCGCCGGGGGGGCGCACGGTTTTCGCGACGTCCGGCAGTTCGATCGCGGACGTCGCGCGGAGGAGCCTGGAGAATCGGTGACGGGCGCCGCGAGGCCCGCGTCGCCGCGGGTTCCCGAGGCGGGCATGGGCCTTGCTCTGCCCGGTCGCATCACGTCAAGGAGTACCTACGCATGCCTGGCATGGGCGAATGGCTCGTCATCCTGATCATCGTCATGATCGTCTTCGGGGCGAACAAGCTGCCCCAGCTCGGCCAGGGCCTGGGCTCGGCGATCCGCAACTTCAAGCGCGCGTCGCAGGGCGACGACGAGCTCGAGGTCGCCGCCGCGAGGGAGCTGCCGGCCGGGGCGTCGGCGAAGGCCGCGCTCGTCGCCGGTGACGCCTCCGACGACGACGACGAGTTCGAGGAGGTCGTCGTCCGCCGCCGCAAGGTGAAGAAGGAAGCCTGAGTCAGCCGCCGCGCGCCGGGTCTTCCTTCTCGGCGCGGATGCGGGGCAGGAGCATCACGAAGTTGCACGGCCGGTGCCGGTGGTCGAGCTGCGGCACGAGGATCTTCTCGAGGCCGAGCCGCACGCCGCCGGTCGAGCCCGGCAGCAGGAAGACGTAGGTGTCGCCGCACAGGGCGGCCTCGGCGCGGCTCTGGATCGTCGAGGTGCCGACCTCGGCGAACGACAGCCAGCGGAACAGCTCGCCGAAGCCGGGGATGGCCTTGGTGACGAGCGGCGCCAGCGCCTCGGGCGTCACGTCGCGCGGCGTGACGCCGGTGCCGCCGGTGGTGACCACGACCTCGACGGCCGGGTCGCGGATCCAGGCCTCGAGCTGCTCGCGGATGAGCTCGCGGTTGTCCTTCACGATCACCCGCGCCGCGATGTGGTGGCCGGCCGCCGCCAGGGTGTCGACGATCAGTTGACCGCTGCGATCGTCGGCGACTGTCCGGGTGTCGGACACCGTCAGCACCGCGACGTTCACCGGGATGAAGCTCGGCTCGCTCATGCCCCGCAGCTTGCCACGATCGTGGTCGCCGCATCGGCGGCGCGCCCGCCGCGCTACAATGACGCGGCTCGCGCATGGCCGACCCGCTCGCTCCCACCGTCCCGGCGCGGCCGCGCGCCGACGGCGCGACCGAGGCCGGTCCCGCCAGCGACGGCGACTGGGACGGTGACGACGGCGACGGCGACGACGACGGCCCGTCGAGCCCGACCGCCGAGAGCGCGGTCGTCGCGCTCGGCCCGACCTTGCCGCCCGACGCGATCGTGCGGCGCGCGCCGCTGCCGGACGCGCTCGAGCTCGCGGTCGCCGAGGCGAAGGCCGCCGCCGCGCTGTTCGGCGAGACCGCGGCCGTCCGGGTCGGCCGCTACCGGCTGATCGAGCGCGCCGGCGCCGGCGGCATGGGCGTCGTCTGGTCGGCGTGGGATCCGGATCTCAACCGCGGCGTCGCGCTCAAGCTCGCATCGGCCGGCGACGAGCTCGCCCGCAGCCGCGCGCGCGACGAGGGCCGCGCGCTCGCCCGCCTCTCGCACCCGAACGTCGTCCCCATCTACGACGTGCTCGAGGCGCCGGAGGGCGTCTTCCTGGTGATGGAGCTGGTGAAGGGCAAGACGCTGCGGACGATCGCGGCCGAGGGGGCGCCGGTGCGCGAGCTGGTGCGCGCCTACCGGCAGTGCGGCGACGGCCTGGCGGCGGCGCACGAGGCCGGCCTCGTCCACCGCGACTTCAAGCCGGACAACGCGATCCTCGGTGCCGACGGGCGGGTGCGCGTGCTCGACTTCGGGCTCGCCCACGAGGTGAAGGTCGACGACGACGCGTCGCCGGCGATCGCCGGGACGCCGCGCTACATGGCGCCCGAGCAGCGGCGCGGCGAGCCGCTCACGGCGGCGGTCGATCAGTACG
>DASZXE010001174.1:0-4144 GCA_035546475.1 Kofleriaceae bacterium | reverse complement strand
GCAGGGTCCGGCGCACCGGCACCGGCACCGGCACCGGCACCGGCGGCACCGGCGGCACCGGCGGCACCGGCGGCACCGGCGGCAGCGCGCGCGGCGGTCAGCGTCGGATCGAAGCGATCGACCTTCGCGACCACGTCCTCGGCCTTCGGCACGTGCACCGCCGCCTGCGTGTTCGCCGGCCGCGAGCCCCAGAGTGCCAGGGTGGTCAGCAGCACGGCCAGGCCGGTGACGCCCAGGGCAGACGCCAGCAGCAGGCGGCCTCCCCGCGGGGCCACTGGATCGATCACGGCGCCGATGATACGACCTATCGGTCCGGCCGGATCGGAGCCGCCTGCCGATCCGTCGGGATTCGGCCGGGGGCCGGGGCCTCGGCACGGAAACCGCGGGCGAGCCGGTCAGTCCTGGTACATCGCGTCGATCTCGGCGGCGAATTTCCTCGCGACGACGCCACGTTTGATCTTCAGCGTGGGCGTGAGCTCCCCGGTGTCGATGGCGAATGGACGCGGGAGGATGGTGAACTTTTTCACCTGCTCCACCCGGGCGAGCGACTCGTTCACCCTGTCGAGGCGAGCCTGGATCGCGGCGCGGACGTCGGCGCGGGCGTGGCCGGGCACGCCGCCGGCGGCCTGCGCGGGCAGCGCGGCGACCGCGGCCTCGTCGAGCGTGATGAGCACGGTGAGGAACTTGCGGCGGTCGCCGATCACGACCGCCTCGCCGATCAGCGGCAGCTCCTTGAGCGCGTCCTCGATGTTGCGCGGCGCGATGTTCTTGCCGCCTGCGGTGATGATGATCTCCTTCTTGCGGCCGGTGATGCGCAGGTGGCCGTCGTCGAGGACGCCGAGGTCGCCGCTGTGCAGCCAGCCGTCGACGAGCGCCTCGCGCGTCGCGTCCGGATCCTTGTGATAGCCCAGGAAGACGTTGCGGCCGCGCACGAGCACCTCGCCGTCCGGGCCGATCCGGACGTCGACGCCGGGGATCGCCGGGCCGACGGTGCCGAAGCGGTTGTCGCCCGGCACGTTGAACGACGTCGGCCCGGTGTCCTCCGACTGGCCATAGACCTCGTACAGCGTGACGTCGAGCGACGCGAAGAACTCGAGGACCTCGCGCGCGAGCGGCGCGGCGCCGGTGATGCAGACGCGGGCGCGGGCGAGGCCGACCGCGGTCTTGATCTTCGAGAGGACGAGGCGGTCCGCGAGCCGGTACTGGAGCGCCAGCAGGCCGGCCGGCTCCTTGCCGCGGTTGCGCAGCGCGACGACGCGGGCCGCGATGCCGCGTGCCCACGCGAGCAGCCGCGCCTTCGCGCCGGTCGCCTGCGCGAGCCTGGCGGCGACGCCGGCGTGCAGCTTCTCCCAGATGCGCGGCACGCCGAACAGCACCGTCGGCTGCACCTCGCGCAGGTTGTCGGGCACCCGGTCGAGCGACTCGGCGAAGTAGGTCGTCGCGCCGCCGGTCGCCGGGATGTGGATCGTCATCATCTGCTCGGCGATGTGCGACAGCGGCAGGTACGACAGCGAGCAATCGTCGTCGCGCGCGGTGCCGAGGTCGATGAGCGTGCGCGCGGTCCACGCCAGGTTGTCGTGCGAGAGCATCACGCCCTTGGGCGGCCCGGTGGTGCCCGACGTGTAGATGAGCGTCGCCAGCCCGTCGGGGGCGAGGGCGGCGAGCCGCGCGTCGAGCACCGCGTCGTCGACGGCGGCGGCGCGGGCGAGGAACGCCTGCCACGACAGCGTGCGCGCGTCGTCGATCGCGGGGCAGTCGCGCATGGTGACGATCCACGCGAGCGCGGGCAGGCGGTCGCGGCGCGCGTCGACCTTGCGCCACTGCGCCTCGTCCTCGACGAGCACGAGGTGCGCCTCGGCGTGGCCGACGATGTACGCGACCTCGTCGGGCGAGCAGGTCGTGTAGATGCCGGCGCCGACGCCGCCGGCCATCATCGCGGCGTGCTGGAAGAGGACCCACTCGGGCCGGTTGAAGCCGAGCATGGCGACCTTGCCGCCGGCGGGCAGGCCGAGCGCGATCATCGCGCGGGCGACGGTGCGGATCTGCTCGGCGTAGTCGCGCCAGGTCGTCGGCCGCCAGACGCCGCCGCGTCGCTCGAAGTAGGCCGGGCTGGCCGGACGGCGGCGCGCCTGCGCGAGGACGCGGTGAGGGATGGTGTCGGACATCGGCCGCGACGAGTGTAGTGCGCCGCGTGTCCGAAGGGGGGCTCGCGCCGCGACGTTGCCTGCGCGGCGTGCCCGGCCTCGTCGAATCGACGTGTGCCGGGCGGCTCCGGAATCGCGACCTCGCCGCCGACCGGACTCCAAACCTCGCGGCCGACCGGACTCGAAACCTCGCGGCTCGAGCCGGAATCGAGGCTTCGCGGCGCCGCCCGACCTCGATCAGCCCTTCTTGCGGCGGCCGCCGCCGCGGCGCGCCTTGCCGCCGCCGCCGCTCGGCTTGCCGTCGCCGGGGAAGTACTTCGTCGCGCGGCGGGCGCCCTCGGTGCGGAGCATGCCGTCGGCGAGCAGCTTCTTCAGCGGCAGGCTCAGATCCGATGTGCGGGTGCCGAGCACCTTGTTGATCTGCTCGATGCGCTGGCCCGGATTGGCCTTGATGTACGCGTGGACCCGCTCCTTCGTCTCCGCGATCTCGTCCGGCGGGCGCTTGGCGCCCTTGGCCCGGCGGCTGGCGGCCGACGCGCCATTCGACGGCGCGGGCGCCGCCGCTCGTGCGGCCCGGGCGCCGCCGCGGCCGCGGCCGCCGACGCGGATGTCGTTCACCACCGTGCCGCCGGTGCCGGCGAGGGCGGCCTGCAGCGTGTTGACCGCGGCCTCCTTGGCGAGCCGGGTGATCTCGTTGACGAACCTACTGACGAGGTCGTTGATGCGCTGCTCGATGTCGTTCATGGGAAGCCCCGATTGATCTGGGGCAAAGCCTACTCACAAACTGGCAATCACGCAAAGCCGATGATCGCGAATTCGCGCGAGATCGGATCTGAATCGCCAGGAGAGCCCCGGAGAGCGACATGAGCGAAACTCCGAGAAGATCGGGAGGAACGGCAGCATCGCGACAGACCGCCGCAGCCCTGCGAGCGGCAATTTCGAGGAAGACATTCGAGCACGCACGTCGATTGTCCGGCTCGACCGCGAATCACGCAAAGAACGCGTGTATCGCGGCTGACCTCGATCTCGTGATCCGTCTGGCGTCCGGCGCGCTCCACCCGATTTTCACAAAAGAGGGTTTCGTCGCCGCGCGTCCTCGGCGAAGACCCCGCCGGGTCGCGTCCGCCGGCACGGATGCGCTACCCTGCCGCCCATGCGACGGTCGCTCTGCCTGCTGCTCGTGGTCTCCTCGGCCTGCGCCGCCCAGCGCGCGCAGGGGCCGCTCGCGATCCCGCTCGGGCTGACGCAGGTCGACGCGCACCGCGCGCTCAAGGCGTACGACTTCTGCGGCAAGATCGACGGGCCGGTGCCGCTCGAGGAGACGGTGCCGACCTGCGACCACCCGGGCCTCGGCCGCGGCGACGCCTGGGTCGTCGCGCGCTACCAGGACGGCGTG
Organism: Kofleriaceae bacterium; assembly: GCA_035546475.1. GTDB lineage: Bacteria > Myxococcota_A > Polyangia > Haliangiales > Haliangiaceae > UBA2376. The sequence continues at coordinate 604 of DASZXE010001174.1, read as the reverse complement.
CTGATCGGACTCCAGCGCTTCGAGCGGTGGGCGGATCCGAAGGCGGCGAGCGAGCGCTGGGACCAGCTCATCGCGAAGCGCTCGGAGTCGACCCCGCCGTCGACGGGCGCGCGCGAGCAGCTCGAGGCACGCCACCCGGCGCCCGCGGGCACGCAGGCGTGGGTCGCGTTCTCGTCCGGTGACGAGCTGATCGGCGTCTACCTGCTCACGCCGTCGACTCCCGACGATCCGTCGATCCTCGAGGAGATCCTGCCGGCCATTCCGTGAGGCCTCTCGCGGCCTTCCAGACAGACACGCGGCGGCGGGAACTTTTTCGCGGCCCGCCCGAGTAACGCTGCGTGACCGTGGCCGTCGCCCCGCTCCCGCCACCCGCGACCCCGCCGGCAGCCGCCGAGCTGGACGAGGTGACGCTCCGGCGGGCGCAGCGCGGCGACGCCGACGCCGGCCGCGCGCTGGTCGAGCGCTACCAGGGCGCGGTGTTCGCGCTGCTCGGGCGGATGCTCGGCGGCGTGCGGCGGGGCGCGATCGAGGACCTCGCGCAGGACACGTTCCTGGCGGTGTTCGCCGCCCTGCCCCGCTTCCGCCCCGACGGCAGCGCGCGCCT
>DASZXE010001173.1:0-7929 GCA_035546475.1 Kofleriaceae bacterium | reverse complement strand
CACCGGGCTCCTGACGGCGCACCTCGCGCGCGCGGTCAGCCCCGGCGGCCACGTGGTCGCCACCGACATCGAGCCGTCGGTGATCGAGTACCTGACCGCGCGGATGGCGGCCGGCGGCTACCAGCACGTCGTCGAGGCGCGGGTCGTCGCGCCGAACGAGCCCGGCCTCGAGCCGGGCCGCTTCGACGCGATCAACCTGGCCGAGGTCGACCACTACTTCGACGACCGGGTCGCGTGGCTGAAGAAGGCGCTGCCCGCGCTCAAGCCGGGCGGCAAGCTCGCCATCTCCAACCGGCTCGTCCACCGCAACGCCGCCGTCGCCGCCGCGCAGGCCGCCGGGTTCCGGCTCGTGACGGAGATCCCGGACATCCCCGGCCAGTTCGTGGCAGTTTTCCAGGTGGCGCCCCCCGTGCCGGCGCCGAAGGCCACCCGATGAACTCCACGCTCGCCCTCGCCTGCACCCTCCTCGGCGCCGGCGTCGGCTCCGCCGCGCTGACCGCCTGCTCCGACGACGCGCCGGACGGCAACCCGCCGCGCCTGTGGCTCGCGCTCGACGGCTCCGAGCTCGAGGTCAAGCTGGTCTCCCACGAGCCGCCCCCCTTTTGAGCGCCGACGGTGGGGGCCGGGAGCTCCCAGGAAGCCGAGTACAGCCTCCACGCCGACCTGCCGGCCGGCACGTGGCACCTCGCGGGCGACGGCAGCATCACGCAGCCGGTCGACGTCCGCTTCGAGATCTTCGTCCGGCGGGCGGACACGATGGAGGTCCCGATCGTCGCGTGGGACCACCACTTCGAGCCGCTCGGCAACGGCAACTTCCAGGCGCAGACCTACGACGCGACCGGCGACGGCCCGGCGGTGACGTTCGAGGCCGGCGACCAGCTCATCCTCCGCTACACCGGCACCAGCTCCGCCTCGATGTCGGCCTACCAGCCGAACGGCGACGGGCCGATCGGCGGCGGGCGCATTCCGTTCATCGACCTGCCGTAGCCGGCGCGGCCGCCTCGCTCACGCGAAGGTGAAGCCGCGGTAGCCGCTCACGGCGTCCGGCGTGGTCGCCGCGTACTCGAGCGACGGCGACGGCGCGCCGCCCCACTCGGTGCGGCTCGTCGTATCGAGCTGGTGCGTCGGCTCCGGCTTCGGCTTGCGGGTCGCCAGCACGATCAGCACGACGATGCCGGTGACGACCGCGACGAGGAACAGCACGAAGAAGAAGATCTTCCACCCGCTGTACGGCCGGTCGCCCGCCACCTCGCCGGTCTTCGCATTGACCACCACGCGATAGACCTTGTCGTTGTAGCGAAAGCTCGAGACCCACACCGGCAGGAGCAGGTGCTTGTAGGTCACGCCCTGGTGGTGGATCTGCATGTCGTGGACGCGCTGCTCGTCGCCGCCGATGTTGCGCTTCACCGCCTCGGCGATCTTGCCCTTCATGATCTCCTGGGCCTGGACGAAGCCCTCCTCGAGATCGAGCGAGTAGCGCTCGGCGACGAAGCCGGCGAGGAACGCGCCGTCGAACGGCTTGCACTTCTCGAGCTGCCACGGCTCGAGCTGCTTCAGCCGCTTCTGCGGCATGCCCTTCGACGCGCAGACCAGCACGTCGTCGAAGTTGACGAACACGGTGCCGGTGACCGGGAACCAGCGGGTCTGGCGGACCTGGCGCGTCTTGGTGTTGCCCTGCGCGTCGTTGTACGTCTCGGTCTCGTAGTAGTACTCGCCGCGCGCGCCCGAGTAGTACGTCGTCGAGCGCGAGTCGAACGTCCAGTACGGCACGTAGATGCCGTCCATGCCGTCGCGCCTGGCGCGGGCGGTGAGGTCACCCGGCGCGAACCAGCGGGTCGACAGCCACGCCTTGTACTTGTCGCCGGCCTTCTGCTTGTCGACCTCGAACGGCAGCACCGCGTCGGGCAGGATGGTGTCGGCGGACGGCGGCAGGTCGACGACCAGCGGCTCGTCGCAGAACGGGCAGCGCTTGGCCTGGAGCGTCGTCACCGAGCGCGCGCCGCAGTTCTTGCACTGCACCTCGCGGCCGTTCTGCGACATCTCGGCGGCCGAGCCGCGCTTCACCCGCTGGCGCGCGCTCTCGAAGTCGTTCTCCTGGATCGTCTTCGGCGGCCCGACGATCGGCACCACGTGGCCACAGAAGGTGCACTTGAGCGCCTCCGCCCCCGGCTCGAGCGTCTGCGGCCCGCCGCACTGGGGGCACTTGTAGCTGGTGTTGCCGGCCTGGGCCTGCGCCGAACCGTCGAACGGAGGAGGTGCGTCCACGGCCCGATACTACGCCGCCGCGCCGCCCCGCGGAGGCGGTCGCCGTTCCTTGCCGGTGTAAGCCCACACGAGGCCCACACGAGATCACCGGCTCACGAACCTGCCGCCTTCTTGCGGTCGGCGATGACTCCGCGCAAGGCGTCGCGGACGGCCTCCGCCGACCCGAAGTGCGCCCACAGGTCGCCCTCGATGACCACGATCTCGCCGAGCTTCCGCGACCCATGATGCCCCCGACCGGCGCGGCGCACGAAGCGCTCGTCATCGATCTCCGGCATCTCGGCGATGGCGTCGGGGCTGGGCTCAGTCGGCTTCTTCATAGCGGCGTCGCTCTCGCGCGGTCGCATCGCGGGCGCTGATGATGCGGAGCCGTTCGCTCCGCTCGGTGGTGACAACATAGAGAATACGCCCCCTTGGCGACGAAGCCAGCGTGATCAAGCGGTCGGGCTCGAGCAGATCCTCGAAGTCGACGGACCGCGGGTCGGTGAGCGCCGTCGCCGCCTCCTCGAACGCCACGCCGTGCTTCGCGAGGTTGCTCCGCGCCTTGTCGTCGTCCCACTCGAAGTCACCGTGCACCACGGTCGGCACGCGGGCACCCTATCGCCGGGGTCTGATCGTCGCCGCGTACCGCGCAGAGACCCTATGGCGAGCGTGCGCGTCTATGATCGCGACATGCATCGTCCGAGACCGACCGCAGCGGCGCGACCACTCCTCGCGCTCGTTGGCCTCGCCGTCGCGGCCACCCTCGTCGGGCCCGGGCCGGCGGGCGGGCCGGCGCCGGCGCGCGCCGACGAGCAGCGGGTGTGGCTGAAATCGATCCCCGATCAGGCGACGTGGGAGAAGTACTCGCGCACGCTCAACGGCGACCAGTTCGGCAAGTTCGTGATCGACGTCAAGACCGACGCGATCTACTTCTTCGACGTCAACCTGTTCGAGCTGCACGCCGACTTCGTCCTCGGCGTCCTGCTCAAGCAGGCGTGGACCCCCGACAACATCCGCGCCTACAACCTCAACTACGAGCGCGACAAGCCGCGGTTCATCCTCGGCTACCTGACGCACCACCAGAAGGTCGACCTCTGGGCGCTGTCGTTCTGGGAGGGCGACAAGATCGACGCCGACGGCGTGCAGCGGGTGTGGAACCGGCTGGCGACGACGTTCTTCGAGAGCAAGGACCTGGTCTACCGGCCCGACTCGCCAGCGCAGGAGAAGATGGCGCTCGGCCTGAAGGCGAAGGGCATCAAGGTCGTCACCAACGACGCGATCTACAAGGCGGCCGACTACCAGGCGTTCGACCGCGGCTCGACGGTCGGCCGCCTGCGGGTGGTGCCGGTCGGCACGCCGTACGACCAGCTCACCTTCGAGCGCGACGACATCGCGCTCCTGCAGGAGAGCTACCCGGACATCACGCCGGTCGCCGGCATCCTGTCGACGACGTTCTCGACGCCGCTGTCGCACGTGAACCTGCGCGCGGGCGCGTGGGGCATCCCCAACGCCGGCTACAAGAAGGCGCGCGCCGAGTTCGCGAAGCTCGACGGCAAGATGGTCTATTACGAGGTCACCGACGCGAAGCTGACCTTGCGCGAGGCGACCGCGGCCGAGGTCACCGAGCACGAGCGGCACAAGGCGGCCGCGCGCACGGTGGTGCTGCCGCAGGCGGACGTGACCGATCCGAGCCTGGCGATGCTGACGAGGATGCGCGCCCGCGACGTCGTCAAGTACGGGACCAAGGCGTCGAACCTCGGCGAGATCGTCCACGCGCGGCTGCCGGATGTCCGGGTTCCGGACGGCTTCGGCGTGCCGTTCTTCTACTACGTGCGCCACATGCACCAGCACGGGCTCGACGTGAAGGTCGACGAGATGCTGAAGGACCCGCGGTTCAAGACCGACGCGGCGTGGCGCAAGGAGACGCTGGCCGACCTGCGCACGGCGATCCAGGCGGCGCCGATCGACCCGGACGTCCTCGACGTCATCTACAAGCGGGTGCGGATCAAGCTGGGCGGCAAGGGCGTGTTCGTGCGCAGCTCGACGAACAGCGAGGACCTGCCCGGCTTCAACGGCGCCGGCCTCTACGACACGGTCGCCAACGTGCGCGGCAAGGCGGCGCTCGGCGAGGCGCTGAAGACGGTGTGGGCGTCGCTCTGGAACCTGCGCGCCGTCGAGGAGCGGGAGGCGTTCGGCATCGACCACCGGCAGGTCTACGCCGGCGTGCTGGTGCAAATCGGCGTGCCGGCGACCGCCGCCGGCGTGCTGGTGTCAAAGAACCTGTTCGATCCGCGCGACGACGACGGCTTCACGATCAACGCGAAGTGGGGCCTCGGCATGAAGGTCGTCGAGGGCCAGAAGGTGCCGGAGCAGATCATCTTCGACGCGACCAACGACGGCACGCGCATCCTGTCGCGCAGCGACGACACGACGATGCTGGTCTTCGATCCGTCGGGCGGCCTGAAGGAGATCCCGGTGCCGGCGTCGGAGATCATCCTGACCGAGGCGCGGGCGAAGCGGCTGGTGACGGCGGTGAAGGAGTTCATCCCGGTGTTCCCGGCCGGCACGCCGCTCGACGTCGAGTGGGTGCTCGAGGGCGAGAACATCTGGATCGTCCAGGCCCGCCCCTACGTCGGAAAGTAGGCGCAACCGCTGCGCGCGGCCGGGTGTCACACGGCCGTGACCGCACCCGCGCGATACGCTCGTCGCATGCCTCGCACGCTCTTGTTCCCGGCTCTCCTCGTCGCGGCGCTCGGCTGCTCGCACGAGGGCGGCAGGACGACGACGCCGGCACCGTCACCGCCGCCGCCGCCGGGTGGCGAGCAGCGCGGCGAGCAGCCCGGCAGCGACGAGGCCGGCGGGCCGACGGGCGAACTTCCGCTGACCGAGGTCTCGCCGGCGAGCGTCTGCGCGCGCATCTTCGAGCTGAAGGCCCAGCACTGCGGGCTCGTCGACGGCTACGGCCTGACCGAGGACGAGTGCGTCGCCGACTACGAGCGTTCGCTCGGCGACCGCGGCGATGCCGCCCACGAGGCGACGCTGCGCGCCGGCCACTGCCTGCTCGACCACGACGAGTGCGCGGACGTGAGCACCTGCTTCGACCAGTTCGACGACGACGCCAACAACGGCACGCCCGACCAGCTTCGGTCGTGCGCGCAGACCGACGTCTACGCGCCGGTGGGCGTGTCCCAGGCCGACTGGGACGCTCGCAAGGGCGCGGGGGCGCACTTCTACCGCGAGGCCGCCTCGACGAAGGGCGACCCGGTCGCCGTGTGCGGCATCCCGGCGGAGATGGACTGGCTGCTGCAGGCGAAGTGTGACGACGGCAGCGATCCGTACGGCGGTTCGTTCGACCGCGCGCACGCGTCGCGGGTCGGCAACGTCGGCCCCGGCGGCAAGTGCCAGTCGATCATCGACCTCTACGACGTGCCCTGCCCCGAGGGCCACTACGCGGTCTACATCGACGCCTACGTCTGCCCCGTCGCGCCCGGCCAGCCCGTCCCACACGACTGACCCACTCGCGGTCGCGGAGCCACCGGGCAAGTCCGCACGCCTGGCGGCGGAAACTCGTCAGAGTCAGCAGCGAACCGGATACACGAGGTCCTTCGGTGCCGCATTGCTCAGGCAGGAGTGGATGTTACTGCAAAGGGTCCTCGTGGATGCCTTTGCTGCATGGGCTCACACAGATCGGCGGACGGTGAGCGAGTCGCGGCGCGGGTCAGGCGTAGGTGTCGATGTGGGTGCCTTCGCCGTCGGGGCCGACGGTGGGCTGGGACTGCTCGATGAGCTTCACGGCGGCCTCGCCCTGGGCCTTCTGCGAGCTCTGGCGGAGCTTCTCGACGCTGACGGCGTACTGCGCGCCGACCGGATCGGATCCCGAGATGTCCATGCGAGGCGAATCGGCCGCAGGCGCCGGACGTGAAGGCCCGATCGGACGCGCCGGCCGCGCGGGTGCATAGTCGCGGCCATGAACTACCCGACGCTCCGCCCCGCCGTCGCCGCCGCCGAGGACTTCGCCGGCTTCCGCTACAAGATCGAGGGCCCGCTGGTCCCGGTGCTCGCGATCGAGCTCGCCGACACGCCGGTCTACTTCGAGCATCACGTGCTGCTGTGGAAGGACCCCGAGGTCCAGGTCGCCATCAAGCCGCTCAAGGGTGCCTTCAAGCGGATCCTCGCCGGGATGCCGATCTTCATGACCGAGACCAAGGGCCGCGGGCGCATCGCCTTCTCGCGCGACGGCGTCGGCGAGCTGTTCGCGATCCACCTGCAGCCGGGCCAGTCGATCGACTGCCGCGAGCACCAGTTCCTCGCGGCGTCGAGCGGCGTCGACTTCACGTACCAGCGGATCCGCGGCGCGGCCAACCTGTTCCTCGGCGGCTCCGGGTTCTTCATGGACACGTTCCACGCCGGCGCCGCGCCCGGCATCGTCTGGCTGCACGGCTATGGCAACGTCTTCGAGGTCAAGCTCGCCGCCGGCGAGTCGATCGACGTCGAGCCCGGTGGCTGGGTCTACAAGGATCCCACCGTCAAGATGGAGACGATGAGCCAGGGCCTCAAGGTCGGGCTGTTCGGCGGCGGCGGCGGCCTGTTCTGGAACCGCTTCTCCGGCCCCGGGCGGCTCGGCCTGCAGTCGATGTACGTCCACATGCCGACCGCGGAGTGACCGAGCGCGTTCAGGGGGCGGTGGCGCGGAGGCGCTCGCCGAGGTGGCGGAGGAGGACGGCGGCGAGGCCGGGCTCGTCGTCGACGAGCTCGTCGAGCTCGAGGCGCGGGATGCGCGCGATGCGGGTCGGGCCGACGGCGACCACGCGCAGGGCGGTCGGCCGGGGCGCGAGCGGCGCCAGCTCGTCGAGGGCGTGGCCGGCGGCGAAGCGGTGGTCGCCGGACGCGAGCGCGCCCTCGGCGACCACGACCAGCGCCTCGACCCGCTCGCCGTCGGCGTAGAGGACGTCGCCGTCGGCGAGGTCGACGACCTCGGCCCGCTCGACGAGCGCCGCGATCTGCGCGGTGGTCAGCTCGCGCAGGAGCGGCACCTGGGCCAGGAGCAGCATCAGCTCGACCGGTGCGGGCACGTCGTCCTCCTCGTCGTCGTCGGTGATCCGGCGCAGGAGCGCGAACGGATCGATGAGCGTGGCCGCGACCTGGGCGGCGTCGGCGATGGCGCGGCGGTAGTGGGCGCGGCGATCGCCGAGCGCGCGCAGGAGCGCGCCCCGGGTCAGCGGATCGTCGCCGGCGAGCTCGGCGGTGATCGCGGCGTCGAGATCGGGCGGGCGATCGGCGCGGACCAGGGCGCCGCGCGCGCGGACCGCCGGCGCGACGTCCTCGAGCGCGGGCAGGAGCACGAGCGCCAGGTTGCGCGGCAGGCCGGCGTCGAGCGCCTCGAGCGCGCGCGCCCGCTCGACCGGGCCGCGCGCCGCGCGCAGGAGCCGCGCCGCGTGGGCGATGACCGTCGAGCGCTCGCGGGCGGCGACCAGGAGCAGCGTCGTGTGGCCGAGCTCGCCCACCCGCTCGTCCATGCGGCGCTGCACCCACGGGTCGCCCAGCTCGACGAGCGCGCTGGCGTGGAGGACGACGCGATCGAGCGCGGCGAGCTCGGCGGCGATCAAGAGGTCGAGGACGACCGCGGTCACCGGCAGCTCGCGCAGCAGCGCGAGGGCGCGGTCGCGCGCGAGCCGGCGGCCGAAG
>DASZXE010001172.1:0-6146 GCA_035546475.1 Kofleriaceae bacterium | reverse complement strand
GACCTTGCGGCCCGACCGGGCCGGCGGCGCCGGGCTGACCCTCCGGACCGGTGTCGCCCTGCGGACCCTGCGGCCCGACGGGGCCGACGGGGCCGGCGGCGCCGGGCTGACCTAGGGGCCCGGCCGGGCCGGCGGCGCCCCGCGGTCCCTGGGGGCCGACGGCGCCGAGCGTGACGTCGATCGAGTCGTCATCGTGCGACGACGACAGCTCGAGCCGGTAGTGGCCGGCCGCGAGGTCCGGCAGCGCGACCAGCACCCGCGTCGGCGTGCTCTGCAACCGGGCCAGCGGGATCCAGTCGCCGCCCTCGTCCGAGATCCGGACACTCGGCGCCGCGCCGAAGCCGGTGCCCACGATCGTCAGCGTCGGCGGCTGCGCGGCGAGGTCCGGCAGCGCCGCCAGGATCGCGGTCGGCGGCCGCTTCGCCGCCGTGGCTGGCGCCTCGTCGATCGCGCCCGCGCCGGGCGCCGCGAGCGCCGGCCGCTCGACGAGCTCGCCGGGCTCTGGCGTGTCGCCGTCCTCGGCCGGGCTCGACGTGCAGCCGGCCAGCGCCAGCATCGAGATCAACGAGCAGGTGGTGAACGAGATCGTACGCGTCATGCCCCCTCGTCCGCAAAAGCACGCCCCGCACCGACACGCGATCGCGACGATTCCGTAACTCGCCGCAGCTCCGCGCCTTTCGTGGCCGCACGTGCCCCGGCGCAGGCGCCGGCTGACCGCCGTCGTCCTCGCCCGCGCCGGGTGCGCCGCACGAGCCAGGGTCCGCGAGCGGGCGAAGAGCGCGGGTCAGTGGCAGGTGAGCGGGTCGTCGAGCTGGATGCAGTCGTCGAGCCAGAGGGCGCGGGCGGCGACCCAGTCGCGCAGGATCTTGACCTCGTTGCCGTAGGAGACGCGCGGCGCGTAGCTCGACCAGCGGGCGAAGTTGCGGGCGGCGGGCTCGGCCAGGCGCGCCGCCCAGTCGTCGATCCACGCGCGCGTCGCCTGCGGCGACAGCGGGCCCTTCAGGAGCTGGCCGAGCCGGTCGAAGTAGCGCGCCGCGAACGCCGGGTCCTTGAACAGCCCGCCGTACAGGCCGTAGTCGAAGAAGCCGATGCCGCCGGTGTCGCCCCAGCCGGTCGGGTCCTGCGCGCGGCCGTCCGACGAGCAACCCATCGTCCGATCGAAGTCCCACACCGGGCCCTCGACCAGCAGGCCGCCGCGGTCCTTGTAGTAGTAGCCCGACAGCCGGAAGGCGTCGGGGTTCTTGGTGAACATGTTGATGATGTGGTGGTCGATGAAGGCGTCGACGTCGAGGAGCTGATCGTATGGGACTCCCATGGGATCGGTGAACGTCGGCGACGTCACCGCCATCGCGACGTCGTCGAGGTAGCTGCGGATCCACGCCTTCTGCTCCGGCATCGCGTCGGCCTCGGCGGGATCGACCAGCACGTAGTTGTTCGTGAAGCGGAGCACGCCGCCGGCGCCGCGCGGCGTCGGCCAGCCGGTCTCGCCGGGGCCGAGGCGGTCCTCCTTGAAGATGTAGCCGCCGCTGACCGCCGGCGGCGCGACGTCGTGGCTCTCGAGGTGCGCGACCGCGACCCGGTCGGGGCCGCGCTTGATCATCTCGGTGACCTCGTAGACGCCGACGTAGTCGTCCATGCCGACGGTCTCGCCGCCGCCGGCGATGAAGACCTCCGCCCACTCGGTGTGCGGCGCCCAGCGATCGATCGCGTTCGACAGCGTGAACGCCAGCGAGTTGCGCATCAGCGCGCGGTCGAAGTCGAGCGGCGCGTTCAGGATCCAGTCGGACTCCGACGCCATGCCGAGCAGCGGCAGCGGCTGGTCGTCGTCGTCGAGCGAGCCGCGGGTCTCGACGTGCCACGGGTGCTTCGGGTAGTTCGCCGTCGACGAGCCGTGGATCTTGATGCCGGCGCGCAGGTCGGCGTCGGACGGACCGGGCCAGCTCGTGCGGCCGCCGGCGCCGGGCAGGAAGACCGACAGCGACGACTCGGTGAAGGTGTCGAGCTTGACCTCGGGTGGCACCGGCTCGCCCCACAGGACGATGACGGGGATGTTCGACGAGAAGGTCGCGACCGTCTCGTCGAGGACGAGGTAGGCGCCGAAGTAGGTGAAGCGGATCGCGCCGTGGCTGTCGGCGGCGAACACGCGCAGCCCGCGGCTGCGATCGAGGACGATCGGCGTGCCGAGCTGGCCGCGCATCGAGCTGCCGACCACCGGCCGGCTGCCGTCGAGCGTGTACCAGAGGTCGAGCGGGCCGGCGAGGAGCCCCTGCGGATCGTCGATGGTGAGCGTCACCGACGGCGGCGCGGCGAAGGTGCCGGGCGGCGGGCTGACGACCAGCCGCGGAGGCTGCACCGGCGGCGGCGCGTCGATCGCCGCGTCGATCGCGAACGCCGCCGGATCGTCGATGTGGCCGCCGCACGACGCGGTGACCGACACGGCGACCGCGACCCCGAGCGCGGCGGACCAGCGCGACATCGGCCGATGATAGACGGATTCGCGATCCGACCGGTGGTGAAGCGGCCGGCGGCGCCGCGCGCGATCAGGCCTGGGCGCCGCGCCGGCGGAACAGGGCGAACGCGCTCGTGTAGCCGTGGAGGAACGTCCTGCCGGCGACCGGCCCGACCTCGCCGTTGCAGAAGAAGCCGCCGAGCGGGATCGGCCCGAGCGCGCGCTGGAAGGCGCCGCTGTCGTGGTTCGGGTGGCCGTAGAGGAGCTGGCCGCGGCCGACGCACGAGAAGAGCAGCGCGCCGGCGGCCGGCGCCTGCGGCTCGGCGAGCAGCTCGCACAGATCCTGGTCGGACGTCTCGGCGTCGCGCAGGTGGAACTGCACGGTGTCGCCGACGGCGATCGGCGCGCCGATCGCGATCGCCCCCGCCGCGCGGTCGCAGCCGATCAGGTTGCGGATGAGGATGTCGCGCCGGCGCAGGCCGCTCGGCGCCGGGCCGGGCACCAGGCCGATGAACAGCGAGTGGCGGCACAGCGCGCGATCGCCGGGCGGCAGCGACGCGTGCAGGCGCTCGAGCGCCGCCAGCGCGGGCACGCCGTCGAGCTCGAGCATCACGTTGCCGAGGCCCTTGGTGACGGTGTACGGCGTGCCGATCGGCCGGCAGCCCTGGGCGACGATGGTGTCGACCGCGACGTCGCCGGCGAAGGTCACGATCACCGCGCCCTCGCGGTGGCGGGTCTCGCCGAGGAAGAGGGTGTTGCCCGACGGACCGCGGCCGGTCATCCCGCCCGACGCGAGGCCGCCGATCTTGACCGCGTGCGGCCAGCGCTCGTCGGTCCACGCCAGCAGCTTCTCGGGCGAGCACGACAGCGGGCACGGCAGCACGAGCACCGCGGTCGGCTCGTCCTCGCCGCGCGCCGCCGCGGTGGCCGGTGGCCAGCTCGACGGATCGGGCCCGAGGTGGAGGCCGGTCACCCGCACGCCCGGCATGGTGGCGGCGCACAGCGACAGCGCCGCGCTGTGCTCGACCTCGACGCCGCCGCCGATCGCGCCGCCCGCGGTGCAGCCGGCGATCACCGCGCCGGGGAAGCGGCGGGCGAGCTGCGCGCCGAGCTGGGCGAAGCCGCTCGCCAGGTGGTCGGTGACGAAGGCGAGCGCCAGATCCGCGCGCCCGCCGCCGAGCTGGCTCGCGACCGCCCGGCTGGTCTCGGTCACGGCCTCGTCGAGAGAGGAGGCGGTCGAGAGGGCCGAACCCCAGCGCATTCGGATCAAAAGCTACCCCATCGCTGCCCCGGTACAAGGCGGCGCTCGCGGGCGCAAGATCAGCGCCGTGCTGCGCCGCGCCGCCGCCGGGATCGTCGGGGCGTGTCGCGCGCGCCCGCTTGACCGGGCGCGTCGCGCGAGGCGATCGTGAGACATGGTCGTCGGCCGGGCGCAGCTCGAGGCCAGCCTCGCCAGGCTGCGCGAGGAGGTCGCCGACCCGCGCGCGGGCATCCACGGGCCGGGCACCGCGGCGTGGCGGCTCGAGCGCGACGCGCTGGTCTTCCTCGGCGGCGGCCGCGCGGTGCTGATGCAGCTCGCCCACCCGTTCGTCGCCTACGCGATCCGCGATCACTCGCGCACGCGCGCCGACGTCGTCGGGCGGTTCCAGCGGACGTTCCGCGCGGTCTTCGCGATGTCGTTCGGCGATCTCGACCACGCGTGCCGCGCGGCGCGGGCGGTCCACGGCGGCCACGCGCGGGTCACCGGCGTGCTCGACGGCGACGCCGGCGGCTTCCCGCCGGGCACGCCGTACGCGGGCAACGATCCCGACGCGCTGCGCTGGGTGCACGCGACGCTCGCCGACACGGTCGTCGTCGTCCACGAGGCGGTGCGCGGACCGCTGCCGGAGGCGGACAAGGACGCCTACTGCCGCGACACGCGCCGGTTCGGCCGGCTGTTCGGCATCCCCGACGAGCTGTTGCCGACGTCGTGGCGCGCGCTGCGGGCGTACGTCGACGAGATGCTGGCGAGCCCGCGGCTGACGGTGACGCCGGCGGCGCGCGCGACGTGCGACTACCTGTTCGGCGGGCCGCTCGGGCCGGGGGTGCGCGCGCTGACGGCGGGCTTGCTGCCGGCGCGGCTGCGCGACGGCTTCGGGCTGGCGTTCGGCCCCGTCGAGCGCCGGCGTCACGCGGTGGCGATGGCGGCGGCGCGGGTGCTCGCGCGGCTGCCCGCGGGCACGCGCGACCTGCCGGCGTACCGCGATGCGCAGCGGCGCCTGCGCGGCCTGCCGCCGGCGGCGTGGTCGCGATGGCTGGAGAAGCGGATGTTCTCGCTCGCCGGGCAGACGGCGGCGCCGGGATAGCGCGGCGTCAGGAGGGGACGGCGCCGACGGCCTCGCGCGTCGCGTCCTGGTACGAGCGCCAGAGCTGGCGGGCGACGGCGACGACGCGGTCGGGCGTGCCGTGCGGCTGGCGCGGCGGCGGCGGCAGCGGCTCGTCGATGATCGGCGGGAAGCCGCCGTCCTGCACCTCGATGAGCGAGATGCCGACCTCGGCGACGTTGCGCACCGGGCGGGCGAGCAGCGTCGTGCCGCTGTCGGGGTCGATCGCATAGGCGACCGGCTCGTTGTCGGGGAGCACGGCGACGACGACGACGGCCATGCGGTGGCTGCCGGCGCGGCCGGGGGTGACGTGGGCGGACACGATCTTCACGGTTGCCTCCAGGGTCAGGGTGCCTCGAACAAGAGGACGTCGCGGGTCCAGCTCGCCGGATCGCGGCGCAGCCAGGCGATGCGCTCGTCGCGGAGCGCGACCGCGAGCGAGGCGCCGGCGGCGGCGCGCGCGCGCACGGCGGCGAAGAAGCGGACCGCCTCGTCGTCGGGGATGTCGTCGGACGTCGCCAGCACGGCGCGGGCGCCGGCGCGCAGGAACGCGGCGGGCAGGCTGTCGGGCTGGTGGAGGTACGGCTCGCCGCGCGCGCTGCCGCAGGCGGCCAGCGTGACGAGCGGGTGGCCGCGCAGCGTGACGCCGTCGAGGCGGGCGGCGGTGAGCGCGTAGTCGCCGTCGGGATCGGGCGAGAGGACGAGGTACGAGGCGTCGGAGCGGCCGCGGTCGCGGAGGCCGTGGGTGTGCAGCTCGATCTCGGTGGCGTCGGGGATGGCGGCGAGCAGCCGCGCGGGCGTCGCGCCGGCGCCGGCGAGATCGACGACCGTGCCGGCGGCGTCGGTGGCCGGGGGCAGCGGCGGCAAGGGCGGCAGCGCGAGCGCGTCGGGGTTGACGACGCCGGAGACGCGCACGCGGGTCGGCGGCAGGTGGGCGCCGGCCGACGGCGACGGCGGTGACGACGCCGACGACGACGACGACGACGACGACGACGACGACGACGACGACGACGACGGCGACGACGCCGGCGACGGCGACGGCGGGCCGGCGAACGACCACGCCAGCTCGGGCGGCAGGAGGCCGGGCGTGCCGAGGACCGGCGCCTGCGCGTAGACGTCGACGGACGGGCAGGCGTGGAGCGCGGCCTGCACCGCGGCGGGGACGACCGCGCCGTCGGGCGGCACCGCGTTCGGGTACGGCCACGCCGCGTCGAGGAGGCCGGTGACCCGGCCGGCGTCGTCGACGGCGGCGACCGCGCGGCGCTCGTCCTCGATGACGACGGCGACGGCGCAGCGGGACGGGGCGGGGCGGCCCTTCTCGGCGGCGGTGAGGG
>DASZXE010001171.1:0-3181 GCA_035546475.1 Kofleriaceae bacterium | reverse complement strand
CGGCGCCGGCAGCTTGGCGTCGGCGCGGTTCTCGATCGTGTTGTAGGCGCCGCTGACCAGGCAGCCGTGGCCCTGCAGGTGGCCGGGCGGACCGTCCGCGTACCGGACATTCGTGATCAGCGCGCCCTCGGTGTAGAGCGGGCGCGCGCGCGGCGCGGGGAGCGCGAGCGGCAGGACACCGGGCATCGTCAGGTACTCGGGCGCGATGCGCGGGGCGCCGGGCGCGCCGCTGCCGAAGTCGGTGATCAGGCGCGAGGTGCCGAACAGGTTCGGCATGGTGGCGCCCTCGGCCATGCCGAGCGCCTCGCGCGTGCGGAGGCCGCCGCCGATGCCGACGATGACGAGGCGGCGCGTGCGGCTGTCGGCGGCCCACGCCTTGCGGCGGGTGAACGGCGCGGTGGTGGCGGCGCCGGCGAGCGCGGCGACGCCGAGGCCACGGACGAACGATCGACGGGAGAGCGTCATGGTCCTGGGTCCTTTGGCGGCCTAGCGGCTCTGGTACTCGCGCGAGGCGAGGAGGGCGCGGATGACGGCGCGGGGGCCGACCGCGGGATCGGTGTGCCAGGCGTCGACGAACGCCGCGAGCTCGTACGCGTTCGGCTCGCGGCCGAGGTAGCGGCGGAAGCGATCGCGGATCCAGGCGGGCGGATCGGTGACCGCCTCCTTCGACGGCACCGCGGCCTCGGGCGACTCGAGGACCCCGCGCACGATGAGCGCGCGCAGCGGCCCGGGATCGGCGACGCCGTCGAGCAGGTCGTCGAGGTTGCGCTCCTCGTCGATCGGGTTGCGGAGCTGGGTGCCGTCGCCGAGCGTGATGAGCTGGTCGTAGCGCGACGGCGCGCGCGACAGCAGGTCGGCGTAGATGCCGCGGACGAACTGCGACGACGTCTTCGAGATCCGCGGGTGGCCGACGGTGTCGGGATCGCCGGCCGTGGTCGGATCGAACTCGTACGTCGTGTCGCAGGCGGCGGCGAGGCCGAGCGCGGCGGCGAGCGCGAGCGCCCACCGGCGCGACGGTGCGGGCGTCGAGGGGATCATGGCTCGAAGTACTCCTTCGACGTCAGCACCGCGGCGATGACCGGGCGGACATCGGGCGCGGTGGCGTCGAGCTGGCCGGCGAAGTACGACAGCTCCGCCGACGTCGGCGTGCGGCCGAGGTAGCGGTTGAAGACGCGGGTGACGATCGCCTCGCGGTAGACGTCGCTGCCGAGCGCGATGTCGACGAGATCCGCGTACGTCGCGCCGTGCCGGTGGAACAGGAGGCCGGCGGGGCCGCCGAAGCCGCCGATGATCATCGCGCGGCCCGCCTCGAGCTCCTCCGCCTCGGCGGGGCGGCCGAGGAAGTCCTCGAACAGCCGCGTCGTGATCGTCTCGGCGTCGCCGAGGAACGCGGTGTACGCCTCGGCGCTCGCGTAGCGGCGCTCGAGCACCGACGAGGCGGTGTGCGCGGCGAAGTCGTGCGCGGTCATCCGCAACTGCGCGCGCTCCGGCGCGAGCGGCGCGATCGCGGGGCAGGTGCAGGTACACGGGTCGGCGTCGGTGCAGCTCCGGCACGCCTGGTCCTGCTGGCGGAGGATCGAGCAGAGGAACGTGTACTGGTACTCGAGCGTGTTGCCGCCGAGCACGCGGTTCTCGAGCTCCTCGGTCCACAGCGTCGCGAAGGCGTCGGAGCTCATGAGCGCGTCGACCTGCGCGCGGCGCGCGAGGGCGGTGTTGCCGGCGGCGCGCAGCTCGTCGGCGCGGGCGGCGAGGTCGGCGTCGCTCGGCGGCGTGCCGGTCAGGTCGAGGGTGGAGCGGCGCACGAAGCGCTGGAGCGACGCGTCGGTCGGCACGTCGCCGCCGATCGGCTTCGCGCCGGACACGGTGTCGTCGCAGGCCAGGACGCCGAGCGACAGCGCGAGCGCCGCGGCGAGCCCCCAGGATGGCGTGGCGGTGAGCACGGAGCCCCCTTCGGTGATCCAGGCGCCAGCGTATCAAGCCCCGTGCCAGCCGGACTGTCGATCTTCCCGACAGCGCGCCGCGCCTCGCGCCCCGTCCGCCGTCACCGGCCGTCACCCGCCGTCACCGGCCGTCACCGCGCCGCCGCGAAATCCCCCGCTGTCGCTTCCCACCACGCCGCGTGCGGCGGCGAACTCGCCGCAATTCACGCCGCTCGCACGTTATGATCGCGGCCATGACAGCGGATCAGAGGGCGACGATCGTGGAGGCATCGTTCATGTTTTTCGGCGGGCTCTACGGGACCCTGATCGGCTTCCGCTACGTGGGGAAACGGCCCGGCGAGAGCGACGCGTATGATCGGATGCACGCCACGTTCGGCCGTAGATTGCGGATCTTCGGGCCATTTGTGATGCTCTTCGGGATCACGCTCGCTGCATCCAGTCTCCTTTGAGCTCGTGCCCGGCACGCACGCGGCAAACTCGCCGGGCGGGTCCGGTAGGATGGCGCGCGAAGGAGGACCGATGGCCCGGCTGATCTACCTGATGAACACGACGCTCGATGGCTACACCGCCGACCGTGACGGCGACTTCGGGTGGTCGGTGCCGACGGCCGAGGTGTTCGCGGCGATCACCGAGCTGGTGCGGCCGGTCGGCACGTACCTGTACGGCCGCCGCATGTACGAGACGATGGCCCCGTGGGAGACGGCGCACCTCGAGCCCGACAGCACACCGTTCATCCCCGGCCTGCGAGAGCTGGAGAGCGAGTTCGCCAGGATCTGGCGGGCCGCGGACAAGGTCGTCTTCTCGACGACGCTGCGCACGCCGTCGACGCCGCGGACGCGCATCGAGCCCACGTTCGATCCGGACGCGGTGCGGCGGCTCAAGGCGGCGAGCGATCGCGACCTGACCGTCGGCGGCCCTCACCTCGCGGCGCCGATGCTCGCCGCGGGGCTCGTCGACGAGCTGCACGCCTTCGTCGGCCCGATGATCGTCGGCGGTGGCACCTCGTGGCTGCCGGCCGACCTGCGCATGCCGCTCGAGCTCGCCGACGAGCACCGCCTCGGCCGCGTCGTCCACCTCCACTACCGCCCCGCCCGCTGATCGAGCCACGCGCGACCGCCACGTCACGGACCGCGCGGCGGCGTCGGGTCCAGTCAGTCCCCGGGCAGCGCGTCCATGCCGGCGATGGAAGGAGCGCAGCCGGCAGGGTCCACGAGCTGGCGGTGCCAGCGCTGGTCACCGAG
>DASZXE010001170.1:0-5790 GCA_035546475.1 Kofleriaceae bacterium | reverse complement strand
CGGCGCCCGAGGCGGCGCGACGGCGGAGGCGGCGGAGGCGCCCGAGGTGGCGGAGAAGGCGGAGACGGCGGAGGGCCCGGGGCGGCGCGACGGCGGAGGCGGCGCCGGCGCGCGAGGTGGCGGGGCGGCGGGGGCTACGGGATGGCGGGGCCGACGCAGCCGGCGATGTCGAAGATCATGAAGGCGAGCACCTTCTCCTGCGGCGTCAGGCCGGTCGTCGTGCAGCCGTTGGGGAAGCGGAGGTTGGTGCCGGAGTCGTCGCCCGTCGAGACGTGGATGTCCGACATGACGGTCTTGCCGCACCGGTTGTCGACCGGCTGGTCGAGCGGCGTCGTGAACGAGTAGTACTGGATCGACGGCGCGTTGTTCGCCGTCGTCGGCAGCCAGATCCACCGGTCCACCTTGTCGGTGTCGACCGCCTGCACGGTGTGCTGCGCGTCCTTGAGCGCCACCTTGCCGAGCGTCGTCGACCCGCCGACGTTCATCAGCCACTGCGCCATGTCGGCGACGTGCGGCGACGTCATGTCGATGTCCGCCGTCACGTTGCCGAGGTCCGCGCGGAAGTCGAACGTCGCCGTCGATTGCCACGCCGGTGGGCCGTGCTGGATCCAGTAGTTGTGCCAGTGCGACATGAACACGCGGCCGCCGAGGTCGCTGTACGCGGCCATCGCCGCGAGCGCCGCCGCCGGCTTGGTGTTCGGGTACTGCTGGCCCTCGCACGACAGGAACACGATGTCGTACTGCTTCAGGTGATCGAGCGAGTCCCACAGCGTCGTCGACGACGTCGTGAAGCTCGCGCCGCCGTTCAGCGTCGCCGCGAACTTCGCCGTGCCGTCGGTGCCGGCGTAGAGGTGGACGCGGCCGGTGCCCGTCGAGCTGGTGAACTCGCTGTCGTCGAGGCCGATCTTGCGCAGCATGCACTCGAGCGCGTCGGCGCCGCCGGTCGACAGCGCCATCAGCGGGATGTCGCCCTCGGTCTGGTTCTTCGGCAGCCGCGTCAGCTCGGCGGGCAGCGCCGTGTCGCCGCACATCGTCACCGTCGGCACGTGGACGATGCGACGCCACTTGCCGATCTTGATGACGAGCGGCAGGTCGGGCGACACCGGCACGTCGTCGAGCTCGAACCTGCCGTCGGTGCCGGTCGCCGTCTTCACCACCGGGTTGCCGGACGGCTCCTCCTCGCAGCGATCGCACTGCGCGCCGGGGATGAACGCGTCGACGGGGCCGTTGGGCACGTAGACCTGCGCGTTGTAGAGCGGCAGCGTGCCGTTCGGCGCGTAGACGGTGCCGCTCAGCGACGTCGTGCCGCCGGCCGGGCAGGTGACCTGCATGCACTCGAGGCCGACGCACGCGTCCGGCCCGCCGCCGTCGAGGTGGACGCCGGGGCCGATGCTGACGTCGTCGCCGCACGCCACCAGGCCGAGCGCGCCGGCGGCGAGCGCCAGCCCGAACGCGACGCGCGCCACCGCGCTCACGGGATCGCCGGGCCGACGCAGCCCGCGATGTCGAAGATCATGAAGGCCAGCACCTTCTCCTGCGCGCTCAGGCCGGTCGTCGTGCAGCCACCCGGGAAGCGGAGCGCGGTGCCCGACTCGTCGCCGGTCGACACGTGGATGTCGGACATCACCGCCTTGCCGCACCGGTTGTCGACGGGGTTCGACAGCGGCGTCGTGAACGCCAGGTACTGGATCGAGGGATTGCCGCCGGCGTCCGGCACCCAGATCCAGCGCTCGGCCTGGCTGGTGTCGACGCCGACCACGGTGTGCTGCGCGGCGTGCAGATCGATCTTGCCGAGCTCCGTCGAGGCCCCCACGTTGAGCAGCCACTGCGCCATGTCGGCGCCGCGCGCGAACGTGGTGTCGACGTCGGCGGTCACGTTGCCGATGTCGGGCAGGAAGTTGAACTGCGCGATCGACTGCCACGACGTCGGCCCGTGCTGCAGCCAGTAGTTGTGCCAGTGCGACATGAACACGCGGCCGCCGAGGTCGGTGTACGCGCCCATGTTGTCGACGGCGGTCTGGCCCTTGTTCTCCGGGTGCTGGCTGCCGCCCTCGCACGACAGGAAGACGATGTCGTACTGCTTCAGGTGATCGACCGTGTCCCACAGGGTCGTGGTGTCGGCGAACGACTGCCCGCCGTTCAGGTTGGCGGCGAACTGCGCGGTGCCGCCGATGCCGGCGTAGAGGTGCACGCGGCCGGTGCCGCCCGCGGTGGTGAACTCGCTGTCGTCGAGGCCGATCTTGCGCAGCAGGCACTCGAGCGCGTCCTTGCCGCCGGTCGACATCGCCATCAGCGGGATGTCCCCCTCGGTCTGGTTCTTCGGCAGGCGGGTCAGCTCGGCGTCGAGCGGCGTGTCCTGGCACATCGACACCGTCGGGACGTGGACGATGCGCCGCCACTTGCCGATCTTGATGACGAGCGGCAGGTCGGGCGAGACCGGCACGTTGTCGAGCTGGAACTTGCCGTCGGTGCCGGTGGTCGTCTTGACGACCGGATCGCCCGACAGCTCCTCGTCGCACTGGTCGCACTGCGCGCCGGGGATGAACGCGTCGACGGGGCCGTTCGGCACGTAGACGATCGCGTTGTAGAGCGGCAGCGTGCCGTTCGGCGCGTAGACGGTGCCGGACAGCGATGTCGTCATGCCCATCGGGCACTGGACCTGCTGGCACTGGAGCCCGACGCACGCGTCGGGACCTCCGGGCGCGGCGTCGATGGGCGTGCCGTTGCCCTTTCCGTCATCGCCGCACGCAGCGAGACCGACGGCCGACACGAAGACGAGCGAAGCCAGGCGGAGAAGGGAGGACAGCCGCATGAACGCGATTGTACGTCAGCGTGCGGAAACGATCGCCATTCTTCCTCGGGGTTCCGACCGCGGCGCGGGCGGCCGCAACCCCGGTGACACCCCTGCGCGGCGATCGGGCCCGGCGGCGAGGCGAGGCGGGGGAGCGGTCCGAGCGCCGTGGCTGCGGTCGCTGCCGTCCGCGCGCCGTCGGGCCGCCGTTGGCCGCCGTCGGGCTGCCGTCGGGCCGCCGTCAGGGGGCGGTCAAGACGTCGACGAGCGTGCGCGCGACCTGGCGGCCGAGCTCGATGGCGTCCGGCGGCAGCGTGACGCCGCCGACGACCGCGTGACCGCCGCCACCGTGGCGCGCGCAGAGGGCGCCGAGGTCGTGGCCGCGCACGCCGCGCCCCCACGGGTTCCAGCCGACGCCGACCTTGACGGCGTCGTCGCCGGCGCCCACGGTGACCGAGTACGTGCAGTCGGGGAAGAGCGCGTAGCCGGCGAATCCGGGCGCGCGCAGCCTCGGCTCGCCGAGCAGATCGAAGACGACGACCTCGCCCTCGACCTGACCGACGCGGGCCCACGCCTCGACGTCGCGGGCCCGCCGCTCGAGCGCGGGCGCGAGGTCGGCCTGGATCCAGGGCTCGGCCTCGACCTCGGCGAGCGATCGTTCGACCAGCGCGAGCACGTAGCGCGCGGTCGACGCCGGGTCGCGCCGCTCGCCGAGCCAGAGCGCGAGGCGTTTCGCCGGGTGATCGAGCGCACACGCGGCCTCGGCCGACGGGTAGGCGGCGGCGTCGACGATGTCGGCCCAGCCGGCCAGCTCGCGCAGGTGCGCGGGCGCGTCCCAGCCGAACCGCTCGGCGGTGGTGCGCGCGACGAGCCCGGCGCACGACGGCGCGCCCGGCTCGAAGGCGGTGCGGTCGTCGACGCGCGCGAGGAAGTGCTCGCGCAGGCGGTCGGGCTGGAACGCGGTCGCGTGGTGATCGAACCACCAGCGCATGCGCGGGTTGTCCGTGTAGCGGAAGTCGACGCACGCGTTGTCGTCGCCGTCGATCGGGATGCCGGCGAACGGGTCGCCGAGCTTGTGGCTGACGCCGACCGGCGCGAAGCGGGCGCCCGGCGTGCGCGCCCGGTAGAAGCCGGCGAACATCGCGGCCGACGCCGTGCCGTCGAAGCACGCGTCGTGGAAGAAGACCTTGACCAGGGGAGACGTCACGGCAGGGAACAGGAGCGGCGGGCCGGGGACGGCAGGGGCCGTGATCGCGCCGAGGATGGCCGCCATGTGAGAGGACGCGACGGAGGGAGATAGTATCCGCACCGGCTCCGTCGGCGAGCGGCGGGGGGCGAGATCATTCTCGTCGTGGCGTGGTCCAACCAGCGTCGACGCGGCGCGGTGGCGGAGGCGCCGGCCGCCGCGGGCTGCGTGGTATGACCCGCGGTCATGAGCATCGACACCTACAACTGGCTGCGCGTGGGCCACGTGTTCGGGTTCGTGTGCTGGATCGCGGGGCTGACCATGGTCCTGCAGCTCCTGCGCATCCACTCGACCGTCGAGGGCGCGGCGCGCGAGGTGCTGCAGCGTCAGGAGCGCAAGGCGGCCGTCGTGATGGACGCGGGCGCGACGCTCGCCATCATCTGCGGCTTCTGGCTGGCGCTCGGCGGCGTCAACCAGTTCAAGCAGGGCGCGTGGCTGCACATCAAGCTGACGATCGTCGTCATCTTCATCCTCGGCATGCACGGCTGGGCGCGGGTGCAGATCAAGCGCTTCCGGCAGGGCAAGGTGCGGCCGGTCTCGTCGGTGCTCATCGCGGTCGTGCTGATCGCGGCGGCCGCGGCGATCACGCTCGGCGCGAACCACTACGGCATCTTCAAGAAGTAGCCGCCGGCGGCGCGGCGGGGAAGGTCGGGGGCGCGCCGAAGCGAGCGGTGAAGGTGCGGAGCAGATCGGCGGCGAGGGCGGCGGGATCGCCGACGGGGCCGTCGGTATGACGGCAGAGCCAGCCGGTGCCCGGGTGGGCGGCGGCGAGCTCGGTCGCGGCGGCGCGCAGGTCGCTGGCCGCGGCGTAGTGGAGCATCGCGCTCTTGCCGCGCGGATAGTCGAGCAGGCCGTCGGCGAGGCGGAGCTGGAGGACGCCGGGCGCGGCCGGCGCGTGGGCGGCGGCGTCGGCGAGCGGGTACCAGCGTCCGAACGAGACGGCCACGGCGCGCGAGGGTAGCAGCACGGTGGGCGTGGATTGATCTGGCTCCTTACCCAACCCCTCCCCACTGGCGACACGGTCTATCGATCATTGCTCGCTGAACATCCTGTCAGATGGCCTCGGTAAGCTCGGCTTGCCGTTCCGGGCCTGCGCCTACTCGTGCACATCGAGGCCGAGAGTCGGACGGTAACCCGTCACAGAGAGGTTCGCGATGAATACGAAGCCCGCCGAAGTGCAGACCCAGGTGGTCGGCACGACCCGTACGCCCGAAGGGGCGGCCCACGGGGAGATCAAGGAACTGATCCTCGCGCAGAAGAACTCCGCCGGCGAATACCAGGTGCTCGACATCCCCGAGAGCATCGTGTGGGCTCGGCGCAATCTGCTGTGGTCAGCGCCGCCCAACGGGGGTCCGTCCGCCTGGGTGGAGCCGTACGACGCGAACCGAGACGGGAAGGACGACTCGGTGCGGAGCAAGCCCGACCTACTGGCGGCGCCGCGTCGGGCTTCGGCCACGCGACTCGGCGCAAACGGAGTCGAGGGTCGAGCGGCCGAGGTACCGCCGACGATCCTATAGCTTCTTGAACTTCGGCTTCGGCGCGATCAATCGCGGCGCAGCTTTCTTCAGTCGCAGCCACTCAGGCGCGTTCACGCTGACGAGCTTGGTCTTTGCCGATACGAGGTTCTGCTGCGCCGCTTCGTTCAGCGCATCCTCGATCTCCGTGACCTTGGCACTCGGGTACTTCTCGACTTGCTCTTGGAGTCGCATCGCCTTCGCGCTGGGCTTCGTGTAGTACGGCGGTTGCGGCTGCT
>DASZXE010001169.1:0-5510 GCA_035546475.1 Kofleriaceae bacterium | reverse complement strand
CCGCTTTCGGCCGGACTCCCGGCCGGCGCGACCGTGTCGCGCGATCCAGGTCTCGTTGGGCCGCGACCAAAAGGGTTACCCGCTCCTCGATGCCTGATGTACCAGCATCGCGAAAAAGAGCGAAAGGCGAGTCTGACGCCCCCGGCGGCCGGCGCCGGGTCAGGGCACCGCGCGCAGGTCGACCCACGTCGCCATGTCGCACGAGATGTCGCCCATCGGATCGGCGACCAGCTCGACCGCGCCCGGGTGGACCGCGACGTCGCCGAGGTCCTCCGCCTCGGTGTACGAGCGGAGGACGCCCGACTGCCACAGCAGGGCGCCGTCCTGCCGCACCGCGAAGCCGACCCCGTTCGAGCAGTCCTGCCCGAACCGCTGCAGGCCCACCGCGCCGCGCAGCTTCGTCATCCCGGCCGGCACCGTGATGGTGACGTCGCTCGCCGCGTGCGCGAACAGCCCGGTGCAGAAGTGGCGCGAGCCGACGTCGAACCCGAAGCAGTCGTGGCCGGCGACGAGGCAGTGGCCGTCGCCGTTCCACGCCCAGCCGTCGACGGTCAGGGTCGCCCAGCCGACGGTGCCGGCCGGCGCCATGTCGTGGACCAGCACCGCGCCCGGCTCGAGCGGCGTGCACGGCACCGCGTCGTGGCCGAGCGTGTTCGACCACCGCATGCGGATGTACTGCAGGTCGTTCAGCACGCCGGCCGCGAAGCGATCGGCGCCGCCGATCGGATCGCGCGCGACCTCGTCGGCGATGAGCGTCCGCCAGCTCAGCACGCGCGCCTCGACGTCGGCGTACGCCAGCGGCCCGCTCACCAGCTCGCGCGCCCGCGCGTCGGGATCGCGGCCGCTCGCGAGCTGCCGGATCATGACCGCGTCGTGGTACGGCAGGCCGGTGGTCGGGTCGAAGGCGTAGCCGCTGGTCTCCCACGGCCGCCGCGGCTCGACGGTCAGCGCCGCCTGCGTGCCGAACGCGGTGAAGTCGAAGTTGTAGTCCCACGGGATGACGTGCCAGGTGCCGTGGAGGTCGCCCGGATCGAGGTCGCGGCCGGGATCGTTGTAGAGGTAGAAGTTGTTGCCGTCGGCGGAGAACGCGTCCTGGCTGCCGGTCAGCGTGCGCACGATCGACTCGTCGAAGAAGTTGTCGAGATCGAGGACGCGCGCCAGCTCCTCGTCGGTGCCCGACGCGACGATGCGGGTGATGTCGACGAGGTCGGCGCCGTCGCCGGTGACGCTGGTGTTGAACTGGAAGTAGCGCAGCGGCTCCGTGATCGGCATCAGGCCGTGGCCGCGGATGCCGTCGATCGAGTAGAGCGGGCCGTTGTCGTTGCCGTAGGTCCGCTGGAGGAAGCGATCGTCGATCGACTCCATCACCGTGTAGAAGCCGACGAAGGTGCCGTTGGCCCACACGCGCGCCCAGCCGGTGCGCGACGCCGGCACGCCGGCGCGCCGCAGCATCCACGGCGCCAGCGCGTCGTGCATGAAGCTCGCGTCGTAATAGGCGTTGCGCAGCTTGATCTGCTCGAGGCCGCGCCACTCCTGGTGGCGGACGACGTGATCGAAGTCGATCTTGAGCGGCGGCTTGCCGACGACGTGGCTCGAGTAGCCGAACGCGCGCACGCCGACGTCCTCGACGAGCTCGCCGTCCCAGATGTACGTGGCCGTGTGCCAGGTCTCGGCCTGCGGGTGGTTGTCGATGTCGGCCCAGTCGGCGGCCGGCAGCTCGAGCGAGATGTCGTGGATCGCGTCGGGATCGAAGACGTCGTCGGACGGATCGGGCGGCGGCGCGTCGGGGCCGGCGTCGACGGCGACGTCCGGCCCGGCGTCGGTGCCGGCGACGTCGCCCGCGCGGCCGCCGCAGGCGCTCGCCAGCGCGAGGACGAGGGACGGAGCGAGCGCGCCGCGCACCGGTCGAGGCTACGCCCACCGGCGGCGCGCGTCACCGGCCTTCTGCGGCGCCACGCGGCCCGCGGTAGACTCGACCGCATGACCTTCGCCGCCGCATCCGCCGCCGCCGCGCTCGTCGCCGTCGCGGTCCCGGCCGCGGCGCACGCCGACGAGCCGGCCACGCAGCCGAGCACGCAGCCGACCGCGCCACCGATGGCGCCACCGGAGGCCGGGCCGACCGGCCCGACCTGGCAGCACCGCCACGGCCTCACCCTCGAGGCCGGCATCGGCTTCGGCTCCTTCCGCGGCTCGAGCACCCCGGCGCTGTACGGCACCCAGAAGTCGCTCGGCGGCCCCGACCTCGGCGTCGGCTGGTTCCTGAACCGCCGCCTCGCGCTCGGCGTGCGGTTCGCGAGCGTCGCCCACCGCCACTACACCGGCGACTTCCTCGCGCTCGGCTTCGCCGGCCCGGCCGCCCAGCTCTGGCTGGCGCCGTACGCGTGGGCCGGCGGCGGCGCCGGCCTCGCCCTCGTCGACGATGGCGGCTGGCGCACCGGCCTCGCCCTCGACGCGCGCATCGGCCTGTCGTTCCACACCGACTCGCGCCACACCTTCAACGCGTCGGTCGAGGTGACGCCGGGCTTCGCGGGCGGCTCGATCTACACCGGCGTCGCGATCGTCGCCGGCTACCAGCTCCTCTAGCTGCGGCTCACAGGAGGACCGCGTCGAGGTCGCCGGCCGGGATCGCGGCGTCGCCGAACGCGTCGAGCGGCACGTCGAACGCGTGCGCCAGCGACACCAGCAGGTGGTTGTGCGGCGTCCCCGACGGCACCTCGACGAAGCGGCCGGTGCGGAACGGCGTGTCGGCGCCGGCGACGATCATGTACGGCATGTCGGGGTGGTCGTGGTTGAACGAGATCTCCGACCCCTGCAGGATCACGGTCGCGTCGAACAGCGTCTGCCCGCCCGGCAGGTCGACCGCCTGCATCTGCTGCACGAGGTAGAGCAGCTTGCCGGCGAACCACTGGTGGTAGGTGTCGAACGACACGTGCGACGGGCCATCGATCGCCTCGCCGACGATCTGGTGCGACAGCTCGTGGATGTCGTCGAGCACGCCGACGAACGGCAACTGCGGGCCGCCGCCGCCGGAGTGGTAGAGGGACACGGTCGCCACCCGCGTCGCGTCGCACGTCATCGCCGCGACCAGCAGGTCGTAGAACAGCTTGCGCCGCTCGTCGGCGTCGTCGGGCATGAGGTCGAGGTCGGGCCGCGAGCAGATCGCGGTGTTGCCGAGCCTCAGCTCGATCGACCGCACCGCGTCGAGGTGGGCCTGGATGCGCACCTGATCCTCGCCGCTGACCCGGTTGACGAGGCGCCCGTAGTCGTCGAGCGTGCCGTCGAGGATGCTCTTGCGCCGCTCGCGCGCCTTGGCGATCGCGTCGGCGGTCTGCATCGAGTCCTCGAACAGCAGCGAGAACAGGGCGGCGGCCGGCGTGACGTCCATCGCCTGGCCGGCGCCCGCGTAGGCGAGCGACGAGTAGCCGCCCGCGCCCTCGTCGCCGAGGTGGATCGTCGACAGCTTCGGCAGGTAGCCGCCGGCGAGCATCCGCTGCGCGATCACCTGATCGACGCTGATGCCGCTCGACGTCCACAGGTTGCCGGCGAGATCGATCGGCGTCGGCGGCCGGCCGGTGAGGAACGACGTCACGCCTTCGATGTGGCCGTTCTTGTGCTCGTAGGTGCGGGCGACGACGTTGTCGACGCCGCGCATGAAGAGGAGCCGGTCCTGGATCGGCGCCAGCTTCGTCACGTGGCGGCCGAGGGTGAAGCCGGTCTCGCCGCCGCTGGGGAACCAGTAGTCGGGGACGACGCCGTCGGGGGCCATGAGCGCGATGAAGCGGGTCGCCGGCGTCTCGACCAGGCCGGCGCGCGCGCTGCCGGTCTCGGCGCCGTGGCAGCCGTCGAGCGCCTCGAGCGCCGGCAAGGTGACCAGCGCACCGGCGAGGCCGCGGAGGAACGAGCGACGGGTGAAGCGGCTCTGGGTCATGGCGCGCTCGCGAGCTGGAAGTGAGGCCGGTAGAACGCGTCGGTGTGGGCGAGGATCGCCGGCAGCGCGCGGAGCTGCGCGCTGTCGCCGGCGAACGCGCCGTCGAGGTCGTCGATGATCGGCGCGTCGTCGGCGGTGTCGATGCGGCCGAACCGCGAGCGGAACCAGCGGCGGACCAGGCAGCGGCGCACGGTGTCGGAGTGGGCCAGCGCGTCGCCGAGCTGGATCGCGCCGTCGAACGGCGTGTCGGCGCCGTCGACGGCGACGTGGCCGGTCGAGTCGATCGGGTAGCCGTTCTCCTCGATGCGCCAGCGGCCGATCGCGTCGTAGTGCTCGAAGCCGAAGCCGATCGGGTTGATGATCGAGTGGCAGGTCTGGCAGCCCGGCGGCGAGGTCAGGTTCGCGAAGAAGTCGCGCGTCGTCGTCGGCGACGGCAGGTCGGGCGGGATGACGCCGCCGCCGGGAGGCGGCGGATCCGGCGGCGCGCACAGCAGGCGATCGAGGATGAAGACGCCGCGCAGGATCGGCGCCGACCGGTCGGCCTTGCCGAACACCGACAGGAACGCGGCCTGCGTCATCATGCCGGCGCGCTGGTTGCCGGGGAGCTGGGTGCGCACCATCATGCCGGGGCCGGGGCCGGCGACGCCGTACAGGCTGGCCAGCCCGTCGTCGACGTACGCCTCGTTCGACGACAGCAGCGTCGCCAGGTCGCCGGTCGCGACGGTGTCGGCGAGGAAGCGATCGAACGACTCGATCATCGCGGGACGCAGGCCGGCGAACTCCGGGTAGAAGCGCGGGTCCTTCGCGATGGTGTCGAGGCCGTCGAGCTCGAGCCACGCGCGGACGAAGCGCATGATCGTCGCCTGCGCGCGCGGGTCGGCGGCCAGCCGGGTGAGCTGCGCCTCGACCTGCTCCGGCGTGTGCAGCGCGCCCTGGTCGGCGGCGGCGTCGAGCTCGGCGTCGGGCATCGTCTCCCAGAGGAGGTAGCTGAGGCGCGACGCCATCTCGTGGTCGGTCAGCTTGCCGGTGGCGGCGTCGCCCAGCGCGACCTGGTAGAGGAAGTCGGGGCTGAGCAGCATCCGCTGCAGCACCGCCTGGATCGCGACGGTGTGGCCCTGATCGGGCGCCAGGTGATCGTAGAGCGCGGTGTAGCTGGCGCGCTCGTCGGCGGTGAGCGGGCGGCGCAGCGCGCGGCGGCCGAAGCTGTCGAAGAGCGCGGGCAAGGCGGCGTCGGTCATCGGCCCGGGCGCGACCATGCCGAGGTCGATCTTGCCGACGATGAACTCGATCAGGCCGCCGATCTGCTCGACGTAGGTGGCCGAGGTGCCGAGCGACTGCGAGATGGTGTCGAGGCCGCCGACCAGCGGATCGGGCGGCAGCCGGTGGCCGATCTCGTCGAAGTCGCCCATGTAGGCCGGGCCGATCAGGTCCTCGAGCGTGTTCAGCAGCTCGATGCGGTTGAGCCGGCGGATCGGCGTCGACGGCGGCGCGGGCGGCGGCGTGACCGAGTCGTCGTCGGCGTCGCCCCCGCCGCCGCCGCCGGAGGTGCAGCCGGCGAGCGCGCCCGCCGCGAGCGCCGCCA
>DASZXE010001168.1:0-1539 GCA_035546475.1 Kofleriaceae bacterium | reverse complement strand
GTGGGATGTCGCCCCTCCCGCGCGGCGTCGCGATCGACTACCGTCGGGCGTCCGTCGGGAGGATCCGATGAAGCACCTCGCACTCGCCTTCGCGCTCGCCCTGCCGCTCGCCGCCCCCTCGCTCGCGCTCGCCGAGCCGCCGCCGGATCAGGCGATCACCGACTCCGGCGCCGAGCGCTCCCTCGACTGCGGCGACGGCGGCAAGATCGCCGTCACCGGGTCGAACAACACACTGACGATCACCGGCTCGTGCGCGGCGGTCGCGGTGACCGGCTCGACGAACGACGTGACGATCGACGCCGTCGACAAGATCGCCGTCACCGGCACCGGCAACACCGTCGAGTGGGGCAAGGGCTGGAAGAAGAAGGCGCCGAAGGTCGCGAAGACCGGGCGCAACAACCGCGTCACCAGGAGCAAGTAGCGGCGGCGGCGCGGTGTAGGCTGCGCGCCGTGAAGCCAGGCTCGCTCTCCGTCCTCGTCCCGCTCCTCGGGGCGCTGTTCGCCGTCGGCGCGTGCTGCAGCGCCGCGCCGCCGAAGCCGGCGGCGACGCCTTCGACGCCTCCGACCACGACGACGACCGCGCCGCCGGCGGGCGCAGGCGACGCCGCGCTGACCGCCGACGGCAAGCACTTCGCCGCGAGCCGCACCTACCAGGGCGAGTGCATGCCGGCGCAGAGCCGCGGCGGCTGCTACTCGCTGACGCTCGAGCCGGACGGCCAGTACCGCCACGTCCTGCTCGACGCGGTGATGACCGGCACCTACGAGCTCGACGGCGATCACGTCACGCTGACGCCGTCGAGCGGCGATCCACCCGACTCGATGCCGCTGTCCGCCGACCGACGAAGCTCGGCGACTACGTCTACGCTCCCTCCGCCGCTCCCTGAGTGCGACCCGCGGCGATTCGCGCGCGCGGCGCGTCACACTCGCGCGGCTGCCGACTCCTACCGGCATGACCAAGCGAATGACGATCGTGGTGGCGCTGGCGGTGGGGCTGCTCGGGTGCAGCAAGCTCAAGAAGGACACGCTCATGGGCGGCGAGGGCGGCAGCAAGGGCCCGCTCGGCGACACCATGGCCGACGCGGTGAAGTACGACCGCGGCGCGACGATCACCGCGCCGCTCCTCTGCCACACGAGCGGCTACGCGAAGTTCCCCATCCCCGAGGGCCAGGCGATCCACTTCGATGTCACCGTGGCGTCGCCGAAGGACGAGGCGTGCATCGCGATCGGCTTCCTCAAGGACACCGGCGGCGACGCCGGCATCTCCGACGAGGTCTGCTCGACGGCGCCGAAGAGCTACGACGTCACCGCGCCCGCCGGCAAGGCGTCGTTCCTCCAGCTCAGCGAGAACGGCGTCTGCCAGGGCGCCAGCGTGACGATCGCGATCAAGTAGCGGCGCGCGGGCGTCAGACTCGCCTTTCGCTCTTTTTCGCGATGCTGGTACATCAGGCATCGAGGAGCGGGTAACCCTTTTGGTCGCGGCCCAACGAGACCTGGATCGCGCGACACGGTCGCGCCGGCCGGGAGTCCGGCCGAAAGCGG
>DASZXE010001167.1:0-3772 GCA_035546475.1 Kofleriaceae bacterium | reverse complement strand
CGATCCCGATGATGTAGAGCAGCAGCGGCTCGCGCTCGACCGCGTGCACCGGCGCGGCGTCGGCGCCGCCGACCGCCTGCGCCGAGCGGACGAGCGCCTCGGGCACGCGGGTGCCGATCGCCGCCGCCAGCCCGGCGAGGCCGGCGAGGCCGACCAGCCGCACCGTCGACGGCTCGCCGTCCTGCCGGCGGCTGAGCCCGAGCATGTGGAAGACCGCGACCACCGACACCGTCACGAGCCAGCTCGCGCGCCCGCCGACGGCGGCGATCGCGGCCGCGCACAGGAGCGTCGACGTCACCAGCAGGCCGAGGTGCAGGCCGAGCGCGACGCTCGACCACCGCTGCACGCGCGCGAGCCGCGGCTCGACGCCGGCCAGCCGCTGATCGCCGGGCGCGTGGCGCAGGTAGTTGGTGCTCGCGGCCTGGCGCAGCACCGCGCGGCGCACCGTGCCGAGGTCGCCGTGCGACGCGAGCGCGCGCCACGCCTCGCGCCGCTGGCCCGCCGAGCGCGACCGCGCCGCGCCGGCGACCGCCGCCAGAAGCGGCGCCCGCTCGAGCATCGCGCCGCGCGCCGCCTGCAGCACCGCGATCCGCGTGCGGCCGGGCGCGAGCTGCCGGTCGGCCTCGTGCCAGAGCCGCTCGAGCAGCTCGGCCGCCGGCGCCAGCACGGCCGCGGGCAGCCCGGCGCTGTCGGCGAGCCGGCCGAGCAGGATGAGGCGGCGCTCGTGCAGCTCGAGCTCGGCGTCGCGGGCGAGCGAGCGACCGGCGCGGTCGAGGAGCGCGGCCGCCTCGCGGACCACCCAGCCGACGAGCTCCGCGCAGTCGAGCCCCTCGCGCGCGGCGAGCACGTAGACCTCGTCGAACCAGAGCTCGCCGGCGTGCGCCTCGAGCCACGGCCGCCGCACCGCCGGCTCGAGGTGCACGAGGTGGGCGGCGATGAACAGCTCCTGCACCCGCGCGTGGCTGAACAGGAGCGCGCCGGTCGAGTCGTCGCGGCGCAGGAGGCCGCTGGCGACGCCGGCGGCGATGACGTCGGGGACCGGGTGGCGCGTGCGGCCGGCCATGCCGACCATCACCTCGGCGAGCGGGACCGCCGTGCCGGGGCTGCCCTGCGCCGCCATCTCGAAGCCGACCACGGCGATGTCGGCGCGCAGCGTCGCGACGTCCTGGCCGGTGACCGCGGGGTCGAGCGCGCGCTGCACGTAGCCGCGGAACAGCTCGCCGACGGTCGCCGGGTAGTCGCCGTCGGCGGCGCGCTGGTGGGCGATGAGCCCGAGGCTGAGCGGGTTGCGCACGACGCCGGCGAGCGGGTGATCGCTGCGGGTGAGCACGCGCACGTCGGCGGCGGCCTGGCGGCGCGCGAGCCCGACGACCGCCTCGAGGTGCTCCGCGATCTCGCGGTCGGAGAACGGCCGCAGGCGGACCTGCAGCACGTCGAGCTGCGCGCTCTCGAAGTCGCGCTCGCGGCAGGCGAGCACGGTGCGGCACTCGTACTGCTTCACGAAGTCGCGCAGCCGGGCGGTGCGCGCCGTGAAGTCGACGCGCGGCATCTCGTCCATGCCGTCGAGCAAGACGAGCAGGCGCTTCTCGGCGAGCAGCGGTTCGAGCTCGCGGGCGACGTGGCGCTCGCGCGCGGGCCCGGTCGCGAGCGCGCGGCGGAGGAAGTCGATGAACGGCGCCGGCTCGTCGCCGGCCCGCTCGGTGTAGGCGGCCAGCTTGACGTAGACGGGGACCAGCGCGCGGCGATCGCCGGCGGCGAGGCGGGCGAGGTGGTGCCCGGCGAGCCGGCGGAGGAGGACGCTCTTGCCGGAGCCGGGCTCGCCGAGGACGGCGACGGCGCGATCGACGGCGTGCTGCTCGAGGATCGCGGCGAGCGGGGCGCGGGCGGTGGTGCCGCGGCGCGCGCGGGCCAGGCGGCGGTCGCCGCCGGGCACCAGGATCGCCTTGGTCGGCTCGACGAAGCCGTCGACGCCGCGGTCGAGCTCGGCGAGGCGGCGGCGGACCTCGTCGACGTAGTCGCCGAGCGAGACCGCGCCGCTGCCGGCGCCGGTGTCCTCGACGATGGCGCCGGCGACCCGGACGGCGAGCGCGTCGGCGTCGAGCGGCTTGCCGTCGACCTGGCCGTCGACGACCGGCAGGCCGGCGAGCCGCGACGTGGCGTGGATGAAGCCGCCGAGCAGCACGGGCACGAGCCGCAGCGTGCGCGCGTAGTGGCGATCGATCAGCTCGGCGGCCTCGGCGGTCCACAGGTAGCTCGACGCCGTCAGGTCGCGGCCGACGAGCATCACCGCCACCCGCACGTGCGCGAGGTTCGGGTGCGGCGCGGCGGGCGGCTGATCGGGATCGAGGTAGCGGCGGGCGACCACCGGCAGCGCGTCGGGGCCGGTGGCACCGTCGGGGCCGCGCAGCGCACCGAGGGCGTCCTCCAGCGCGGAGAGCTGCTCCGCGTGCTCGCGCGCGGCGATGAGCATGAGCCCGCGCGTCGCGTCGCCGGGCGCGAGGACCGGGACCTCGACGCGCTCGCCGGCCGCCGGTTCGCCCGCGAGCCGCGCGAGCAACGGCGGCACCACCGACGCGAGCTGCGGGTTGCCCGGGTTCGCCGCCAGCGCGCCGCCGAGCAGCTCGGTGAGCCGGTGGTGCGAGCGCGCCCAGCGCAGCAGATCGAAGACCTGGCCGCGCAGCGGCTGGTTCGGGTTGACGATGTGCCCGAGCTGCTCGGTCAGCGACAGCTCGACGAGCTGGTCGAGCTTCGCTCCGTTCGGGAACGAGTCGAGCACCGCGCCCCCCGCGCGCTCCAGCTCGGCCCAGGCCAGGCTCATCTGCCACCATGATACCCTGGCCGCGCGTGGCGCTCCGGGGCATGCAACTCAAGCGCGCGGTCGACGCGGTCGTCGCGGCCTTCCCCCGGCCGGCGAAGCTCGAGCAGATGCTGCAGTACCGCCTCGAGAAGGACCTCGAGGCGCTGGTCGCGCCGGGTGCCCTGACCGACCGGGTCTTCGAGCTGTTCCGCGTCGCCAACGCCGAGGGCTGGGACGCGCAGCTCGTCGAGGCGGCGCGCGCGTCGAACCCGGGCAGCCGCGAGCTGCTCGCGCTCACGCAGGAGCTGGGCCTCGAGCCGCCGGTGGCGGCGCCGGCGCGCGAGTGGGTCGCTGCCAGCGGTGGCGCGATCGTCGACGCGGGCGCGTGGTACCGCGGGCTCGGCCTTGCGCTGGCGCGGGTGGGCCGCGTCGAGCTCGACGGGCGCGCGAGCGGCACCGGCTTCCTGGTCGGGCCCGACCTGGTGCTGACGTGCGAGCACGTGATCGCGCCGCCGCACGGCGAGCTCACGGTGCGCTTCGACCACCGCACGGAGGGCGGGCAGACGGTGGCGCCGGGCGTCGTCGTCAAGGTCGTCGCGGTCGTCGACCGCTCGCCGCCGTCGCCTCACGATCTCGAGCGCAGGCCGGCGGCCGAGCCGGCGGCCGACCAGCTCGACCACGCGCTGCTGCGGCTCGAGCGGGCGATCGGCGACGAGCCGATCGGCGCGCAGGCGGAGCCGGGGGCGCCGCCGCGCGGCTGGCTGACGTTGGCGCGGTCGGGGTTCGTGGCGGGCGCGCCGCTCGCGATCGTGCAGCACCCGCGCGGGCGGCCGGTCGCGCTCGCCGTCGAGCCGCACGCGATCTGCGGCGTCAACGCCGGCGGGACGCGCGTGCGCTACCGGACGCGCACCGAGCCCGGCTCGTCGGGATCGCCATGCTTCGACACCGCGTGGAACGTGATCGCGGTGCACCACA
>DASZXE010001166.1:0-2713 GCA_035546475.1 Kofleriaceae bacterium | reverse complement strand
GGCGCACGCTCGTCCAGGGCGCGTACGCGGCGACCCTCACGGGCGCGGCCACCGCCCCGGTCGCCGTCCCGCTGGTCGGCTGGCTGTCGATCGCCGGGCTCGTCGCCGCCGGCCGCCGGTGGCTGACGCCGCCGACGTCGTTCCGCCGCGCGTCGCTCGCGATCGTCCTCGTCGGCGGCGCCGCGGCCGCCGCCGTCGCCAACCGCGTCCTCTTCCGCACCGGCTACCCCGAGCTGCACCTCGCCGTCACCCTCGCGACCCTGGCGCTCCTCGCCCTCGCGGTCCGCGCCGGCTCCGGCGGCGCGCCGCTGGCGCTGCCGGCGCGCGCGACCCTCGCCGCCTGCGCGCTCGCGGTCGTCGCGGTCACCGCCGTGCGCGCGCTGTCGTCGGCCGCGGATCGCCAGGTGGTCGCCACCCGCGCCGACGACGCGCGCCACCTGGTGCGCATCGCCCGCAGCCTCGCCGACCTCGACGGCGACGGCGTCGCCGCCAGCCTCGGCGGCGGCGACTGCGACGAGGGCAACCCCGACCGCCACGCCGGCGCGCGCGACGTCCCCGGCAACGGCGTCGACGAGGACTGCGACGGCGTCGACGCGATCGCGCCGCCCGGCCCCGATCCGCAGGTCGAGCGCACGCTCGCCGGCTGGCGCGCACAGCCGTCCGTGCAGCAGGCGCTCGCCCACGCGCGCGACTTCGACGTCATCATCGTGTCGATCGACGCGCTGCGCGCCGATCAGCTCCCGCCGGCCGCCGCCGATCGCGCGGCCTTCCCGCACCTGTCGGCGCTGCTCGAGCGGTCGCGCTGGTTCCAGCACGCGTTCGCGCCGGCCGCCGGCACCGACGTCTCGCTCGCCACCGTCGTCACCGGCCGCTGGAACCCGTTCCAGGCGATCGGCGTGACGCTGTTCGAGGCGCTCGCCGACGGCGGCCGGGTCACCCACGCGGTGCTGCCGCGCGAGGTGCTCCGCTACGCCGGCGAGACGCTGCTCACCCGCGGGCTGTCGTCGTACGACCGGATCGTCACCGACGGCACGCAGCGCGACGTCGGCGATCGCATCAGCGCGCGGGACACCACCGACCGCGCGATCGCGTTCCTCGATCGCGTCGGCGACTCCCGCTACGCGCTGTGGGTGCACTACTTCGACGTCCACGAGCACGCGCAGCTCGACGTGCCGGCCGACCTGCTGGCCGCCGTCCCCGACGACGGCCGCGGCGCGGTCGCGCGCCGCTACCGCGCGCTGCTCAAGGTCGTCGACGGCCAGATCGGCCGCCTGCTCGACGAGCTCGAGGCGCGCGGCAAGGCCGATCGCACGATCATCGTCCTCTGCTCCGACCACGGCGAGAGCCTCGGCGAGGACCCGCGGCTCCCCGAGCACCACGGCCTCGTCGTCTACCAGCCGCTCATCCACGTGCCGCTCGCCATCCACGTGCCCGGCTGGCCGGCCGGCGTCGAGCTGGAGCCGGTGTCGCTCGTCGACCTGGCGCCGACGCTGGCGGCCTTGACCGGCGCCCGCATGCCCGACCTCGACGGCGTCGACCTGACGCCGGAGCTGCTGGCGGCCGGCGGGCTGCGCGGCGCGCGCGCGCTGGTCGCCCACGAGCAGGAGCAGTGGGCGGTGGTCGCGTGGCCGTGGAAGCTGCTCGTCCGGCCGGCGGACAACCTGACCGAGCTGTACCGGCTCGACGACGATCCGGACGAGCACATCGACCGCGCCGCGGCCGAGCCGGAGCGCGTGAAGGAGCTGCGCGCCCGCTACGGCGAGTTCCCCGAGGTGCCGATGGACCGGACCGCCGCGGGCCGGCGCTGGCGCGAGGCGCAGGCGCAGCGCCCGCGCGCGCACGTCTGAGCCCGCGCTACCGCGGCAGCGCCGCGCCGACGAGGGTGACGACGCCGGCCACGCCGGCGCCGGTCGCGGCCATGAGCAGCACCGGCGACAGCCAGCCGGTCCAGCGGGGGACCGCCGGGCAGGTCGCGTGGCCGACGACCAGCGGCAGCGCGCCGGTGACCACCGCGAGCGCGAGCGCGGTCGCCAGCGGCAGCGCGAGCTGACCGACGAGGCCGCGCAGCCACGGGCCGCGGGCGGAGAGCGCGCAGGCGAGGGCGAGCACCGCGAGCCCGGGCGCGAACGCCTCCGCCATGGTCAGCCCCTGCGGCGGGTAGATCATCGGCGTCGACAGCGTCGGCACCTGCGCCGTCACGCACAGCGCGGCGGCCGCGACGACGAACCACCACGGCAGCAGCGCGAGCCGCGCGCGCGTGACCCAGCCGGTCAGCGCGGCGGCGGCGAACAGGATCGCGAGCGCGGCGGCGACGCGGCCCGCCGGCAGGCGCGGCAGGACGTCGTCGTCGCCCACCGGCGCGGCCAGCGCGGCGGCGAGCGGGCGACCGCTGCTGTCCGGCAAGCGGACAGCCAGCGAGTCGGCGATCGCGCGCGACAGGTCCGTGATGTGGATCGGCCCGCCCCGTCCGGGCGCGACGCCCGGCCCGGCGATGCAGGCGCGCACGACGCGCAGCGCGCGCTCCTCGCCGCCGTGGAAGATGACGCTGGTGCCGGAAATCTCCGCGGTGTTGAGGCTGTCGACGTTCTTCACGCGCTCGCCGAACGGCAGATAGACGTTGCCGCGGAATTCCCAGTCGCGGCCGAGCAGCTCGCCGCCGAAGGTGGTCTGGTTGAAATAGTTGTCGTAGTCGGTGCGGCGCCGGTCGTAATAG